>JAJRXH010000246.1 GCA_024276395.1 archaeon | reverse complement strand
TATTGGAACGCCAAATCGTTCTGCTTCTATCTTAATCAGTTCAAAAGCACGATGTAAGGGAGTTCCCTCATAATTAACCACGTTCATGCTAACCTGGGCGATTCCCCGATTCTTCAGTTCAAATCCCAGAGCTTTCACGAATTTTAATCCGCCACCACTTGCCCTTACATTTCGAGCAATTTTTTTGGCAATGTCTACATCATTAGTCCCCAAATTCACGTTATAGGCAATGAGGAAATCTCTTGCACCCACAATGGTCGCTCCAGCCGTGGGATGGACTCGCCGTGGGCCAAAATCTGGCTTCCAGTTAGGATCAGTCTTGATGAGTTCCCTCAATTGTTCAAATTGGCGATTTTTATTCCGAATGTTTGCAAGATTTTGTCGATCTGGTCTCTTTGCTGCCTTCTCGTACAAGTAGACTGGAATGTGCAGTTCGTCTGCGATTCTCTTGCCAAGCTCCTCGGCTAATATCACGCATTCTTTAATGCTTACTTGATTGATGGGAACAAGGGGGATGACATCAGTGGCACCGAATCGTGGGTGCTCACCCACGTGTTCAGTAAGGTTAATCAGCTCTGCAGCGGTTCTTGTCGCCTGAAAAGCCGCCTCAAACACGGCTTTCGGAGAACCCAAGAAGGTAATTACTGTCCGGTTATGATCAGGATCCATCTGATGATCTAATACCATTACTTTAGGGACTGATTTAATGGCATCAATAACTTGCTTGATGATGTCTTCACGTCGGCCTTCACTAAAATTAGGAACGCATTCAATTATTTTTTCCGAGTGCATTCCTGGTAAGTATAATACCATGGTCCACACCCCATATTTTCATGAGTGTTGCAAATGTAACGGACATCTTCCTTGATGATGGCTACTTTCACGATATCGTGGGTATTCTTCATTCCAAACTTTGTCAAGCTAAGCTTTAAATGAACAACGCATGACTTATGGTTGACGAGGTGGCACTCACGTGAGGATCCCAGAATTTGAAGTTTGGATCTCAAAGCTTGATGTAGACTTCATCACGGTTTTACAATCACGGGCAGAATCAGAGGAAAAGAAGCACTCTTTATCTATACCCCTAGCACTTCAAGCCGCTTTAGAGTATTTCCAGAAAAAAAAGGAGCAGGATACTTCGTTCTCTCCATCTGATGAGTTCCTCGTGCTTCTGTACTGTTATCACGCATTAACCTTGGATGTTGAACTAAAAATTGATGACATTCTTGCCCATTGCTCACCTCTAGTGAAAAAAATATGCCAAATCATCATTAACGCAGAGCAACATCGACTTCAAGGACATTATCAAGAAGCTGACAAGTCATTAGATGCTTTCAAGGAAATCGAAGCTGATCTCACTGAAATGGATGCAGTCATGCGTGTTTTCTTGAAAATGTGGTATTATTTGACGAGACTAACAATTCTATATTACTTAAATGACCTAGAATCGATGAATTCTTTAATTAAAGCCATCAATCACGAACTGGAGGATGTTGAAACAAGCCTCTTGGAGATACCAGTTGGACAAGTCTATAGCTGGAAGCTGCGCGTTAGAATGTGGGAAATCACCCTTGACTGGCTCCAATTAACTCACGATGCAAAAAACGCGTTAAAAAGATTGGAAGATGAACCCCTACTCTCGCACAGCATTGACCGCGTGACCATGGCTCGTTATCATAATTTAATTGCCGTGTTAGCCACTCGGTCTTTCCAATTATCAATGGCAAAACGGCACTATGAAAGAGCTTTGGATCTGAGCAAAGAAGCTGGATATGAAAGGGGATATCAACTCTATTCACTAAATCTTCTCAACGTGATCGTGGATCTGCTTCAGTTTGACGAGGCCATTGCACAAGCTAAAAATTTGTGTGATTACTGGAAAAAGAAGGGAAATAATCATTATTACTTGGTTGCTAAGGAGATTCTCGTGAAAGTGTTGAGACTTCGTCATCAAAAGCAGGAAGCTGCACGATTAATTGAAGAGGCCGCCTCAATTGTTGCAAGGGAACCCATCCACGACGTGATGCTTCTTGGACTTTATCTTCACCACTGTTATGACCTTCCAGTGGACAAGGAAATAATTGATATTTTTCAAGAAAAGTTTGACGCTGCTTGTCGAACACTTTCCTCAGAACAACAAGAACACATCGAGCTGCTCCGGAAGGAGCTCAACCTTTTCCAAGCATTTCATGGAATGGACTGGAAACGGGCAATTGACCTGTCTAATTCCTTGTTTAAAGAAGCACTTCACAAGAATAAAGTTGATTTACTCCTTAAGACGCTCATCATCCAATTAAAAATCCATTTTTTTTCGTATAGCATCTTTAACAATCCAAGAGAATTAATGAAGGCAAGACAGTGCTTGAATCAGTATGAAGCTCTAGCCAATGATTTGAGATATTTTCCAGGAATTTTGATGGCACTCCTAGGTCGAGCCTTGACTAGTGCTTTGTTCTTCCAAGAAAAAGAGTTAGAAAGAGATGTCACATCTCTACGTGATTACCTAAATGAGCATGGTAATGACTTTGAATTTGACCAAGAAATAACGGAACACTTCATTAAAATCTTGACACGAGCAGCGGAACTGTCTGAACTTAAACCAGAAAATATTGCTCACGTGATTATGCTATACATGAGAATGTTGAACTCCCTATCTGCTTCACGCCCAACCACGCGCTTACCAGAATTCCATGTACATGGTATCTTGTTTTACTCCACCTCGGGTTCACCATTGCACGCCTACTGGATTGATGAATCCATCACCGCCCAAATCATTGGTGAATCATCACCTTTGGACATCCGTCAAAAAGAAGCTCTATTATCTGCATTTTTGAGTGCAATCAAGTCTTTTGCTCAATCATTATTTGGTGTCAGTGAGATTACACACATCACTCACGGTGACTACATCATTCTACAGAAAAGACTTCCTAATCACGACATGAACGTGTGCCTCATTGTTAGTTCGACATCAATGTTTCGAGGTCAAATCGTTCTGAATGATCTGATTCAGTATCTCTTGGTAGAAGCTAATGAAACCTTGAAGCGCTTTAAGGATACTGCTGTCACTGGAGTACAAGATCGACAGGCCATTGAGAGTTTAGATCTGAAAATCCAAGAATTTCTCATCGAAAGAGGATACCAGTGATACATTTACGGATCCTTCATTCTAAATAATTTGAAAAATCGCGTGATTCTTTGGGAATATCGTCATACTTGCATCAAGATGCATTCTCATCATTTCTACATCAAAATAAGCGTGTACCGATAAAATCAAGGGATAAAATAAAAAAAAGAGGAAGAACCGATACAAATAAATCCATTCTCTATTTTTTTCTTGATTTCATTCGTTTCAAGCTAAGATTAAGACCAATGAATGCGAGAAGAGCAAGCAGACTTTCGCCGAACCCTAAAGGCGTTACTTGAGAAACTGGGGTTGTTGTTGGTAATGAAGTTTCCGTTGTAGTCGTGGTCGTGCTGGGAGGAATGCCGTTGTCACTAGGATCAAGTGGATTTGCACCAACGATGACTTCATCGCCATCTAATGCGCCATCACCATCCGTATCTGGATCAAGCGGATCCGTACCTTGGACAATTTCATCACCGTCATCCAAGCCATCTTGATCTGTATCACTTAATGTGGCATTCGTGCCATAATTGATTTCTTCACCATCTGTAAGTCCATCAGAATCAGTATCCGCTTCTGATGGATTAGTACCATGAATGAGAATTTCCTCTCCATCCGTGAGGCCATCACCATCCGTATCTGGATCAAGCGGATCCGT
>JAJRXH010000245.1 GCA_024276395.1 archaeon | reverse complement strand
CTCTTGTTTAGACCACAAGGTATTCTAGGAAAGATACAAGCATCACGAGAACGAGTATGACGGAAAGAGGTGAAAAGAATGAAAAAAAATGATGATAAAACAGATATCTTTCTAGGCAATCCAGAAAAAGAGGAAGTACCAAGAAACCCAGAAAAATCCATCGTAAAATACGAGCACTCCAGGGATGAAGATCTCCTCGTGGTGAAAAAGCATCGAGAAGTAGCTCATTGGAAGATCGCACTCCTATTTGCTATTCCCATCATGGCTCTGTACCTGTACGCCATCATCAACGTGCAAAATCGCCTTGTTATCGTGGTACCTTCTATTCTCTTCATGCTGGTTTTCTATGTTGGTGCGTTAAGTCTAGATCTGGAACTCGGCTCTGTGGGCCTTCCCAACTTTGGAAAAGTTGCATTTTTTGCTATTGGAGCTTATGCTTCCACGCTATTATATGGCGCTGGTCTTTCTTTCCCCATTGCCGTGGTTCTTGCCCTCATCATCTCTGGATTTTTTGGGTGGCTGCTTTCCATTCCAACAGTCAAGCTGAGAGAAGATTATTTTGCCATCATGACCATTGCTGGTGGCGAGGTCATTCGTTTCCTCATTCAGAACGAAAAACGGTATTTATGGCAGCCTGATGTAAATGGCATTCCTCAAGGTTTAATTACCAACAAGTTTCGTTCCGACTTTTCAAGTGCAACGGGACTAAACACCATACTCATTGATGATCCAATCCTAGGAACGCTATACACGTGGGAATTCATCGTTCTCATCGTGTTCATTGCCTTAGCTGCCATCTGTTATTTTATCGTCGAACTCATCCGTAACTCTCCTTATGGAAGGACACTGCGATCCATTCGAGATGATGACATCGCCGTCATCTCAGTGGGTAAGGACGTGGCACGTTTTCGATGGCAAATGGCCGTTATGGCAGCCATCATGTGCGGATTAGCTGGCGTGATGTATGGATTTACCTTCACTTCTTTTGAAGCAGACAATTTTCGCCCACCAATCACATTCTTACTTTTTGTCTACATCATCATTGGTGGACTGGGTAATAGTCGTGGAGCATTCGTCGGCACGGGTCTGGTCACACTTTATACCTATGCAGCTCAGATTGATGTCGTGAGAAAGAGTATTTCTTTGCGTCTTAGTCCAGAAACACCAGTTATCGGTGAATTATTCAAGTTATTACAGCTAGATATCCTTGTCAATCCAGATAACACTCGAACTTTAGTACTAGGACTGATATTATTGATTTTTCTACTTTATATGCCAGAGGGACTGATTCCAGAGCCTAAAGGGGATAATGAACGTTATCTGAAGTTGTTAACGCCCGAGGAACGTGCACGATCTGATGAGGCCGTATTACGTGGTCAAAGTTTAGGAGAACGAGAACGCCTTGCCGCCCAGACAGGTGATGGTTAGTTGGTTAAGAAATTGATTAACAACCTGAATGAATGAAAAGGAGGTCCAAGGGTTTATGAAGATTTGCACTCAATGTGACTCTGAAAATGGAGATAACAAGATCATTTGCACTAATTGTGGATGGAAATTGTGGGAAGATGACAAGAATCCACCACATCTCGCCGTGGAAGATATTTACAAGTATTTTGAAGGAGTGCACGCACTCAATGGCGTCTCTCTAATTGTTACCAAGTCAAAATTGACATCTCTCATTGGTCCGAATGGCTCTGGTAAGACCACCCTTTTTAACGTGATAACTGGATGGCTTTCAAAGACTGTTCCCAGGGATCCTGAAGCAATGGAGGCCTCCAAGGGAATTTATCAAGTCGGTTTATTTGACCGCTTGAAATTACGACTTTATCGATTAAAGAAAAAAGACATCCCACCACAATTTAAACCAGAAGATATAGGCGAAGTGAATTACGTGAAATGGCTCCGAGAAGAGGCCATGATAAGCCAAGGTTGTAATGGTAGTAACGCTAAGTGGGAAATTGAACGACTTGACGGGTATCAAGCACACGAGATCGCCCAAAAAGGTCTCTTGAGAACATTTCAGATAACTAGAAATTGGTCCAACTTGACGGTGCTGGAAAACCTACTAGT
>JAJRXH010000244.1 GCA_024276395.1 archaeon | reverse complement strand
GTGGTAGAGAAATACCTCGGTTGGAGAGCAATCCTCACGCCGGTACTAAAGGCACTGGACATTACCGTGTTAGATCCTTGGAATAAACCTAACATCAAGGGCTTGAAAAATTATGGGCGTGAGGGGATTCTTCCGTCGAAATCAGAGTATGAACAAGATTTTTGGACTAATGAGGAGACTCGCGCTCGTTTTGAAACCGATTTTTGGGAAACGGTTCACATTGATTGTCGGATGGTAGACTTGTCAGATTTTGTCATCGCCTTCGTGCCTACTAATATTTATAGCGTGGGTACCGTTCATGAAATCATCATTGCCCGTAATCAGCTAAAACCAGCGTTGTTAGTTAGTCCTCCCATTAAATATGACTTTTTTCCAGAAATAGCGACACTTCCCGATGAAGTTAAGCATGCACTCAAGCATTATGGCCTCAAGGAAAATCCGTATGGCATTCCTAGTCAATGGTATGGTACCGTAGTTGGAGGCAATTACTTCTTTGATGGCTTTGGATGGGAAGCCTTGGATTTCAAGGCCAGTGACTTTTATGAACAGCTAATTAAAGCTATCATAGAGGATGCTCGGCCAGATCCAAATGACGAAAAAAAATACAAGGAATGGGAGCACGTTAAAGATTGGGTTGGGAACATGAAATCTTTGCAAAAACTTCGAGGCAGCGTCTTTGATCACTTGAAAATCGAAGAAGATGAAAAAGAATTGCTTGAAGGGGCCTTATCAGATCCTAAAGAACTGCAAAGGAAGTATTTCTGGTATAACACTCCATATACCCCCAAGCGTTCCGTGTTGTATCAACTATTTAGTATTGGTAGTGGCATCATCCCGACACGACTTCAAATGGTTAGTGCCATGGATGACGAAGGAAACCTTACTTACATCAGTTACAAGACCATTGATGACAGTTGGTTACTCTTTTCTCATGAGGAGGAACCTAATAATCACTGATGTGTACAGCACGAGTGACTAATGGGGAAAGAAATCCTTTCCATGGGTTCTTGGCCCGTGTCAGAGTGAATTTCTAGCGATTGAAAAGGACGAATGAATGATTTCGTTAACATCCGTTTTTCTTTCCTTTTTCATTTTATTTCATTCGTGATTTGATGAAAGGAATGAACCAAATATGGGTTGATTCAATTGACCATATTGTTACATCGGCAGTTTATAGATGGAATCACTGAGTCACTAGTGATGTTGGGTAATGAAAATGATGCTGTTTTAGGGCTGCTCTTACTGGGCTCTTTGGCTCGTTCTGATCTGAAAGTTAATTCCGATGTTGATTTTTGCTATGTAGTGAAACCAAATGCCATGGATCAGTTAAAGCATCTCGTTCTTCAGCTGTTCTCGTCTCTTGATCGTTTTAGGAAGCTTTTGAACATCGTTCATCAAGAGAGGGTGGTAGGCTATTTTGTAGTCGATGACCTGAAAGGATCGGTGTTAGAAAGCTATCCGATTCCAATTTTTAAAGTTGAAGTGTTTTTTGCAGAACGGAATGAAGTCTTGTTTGACTACTTGCAGAGATCCGTAATCAGCTTGAAAAAAGTGGATTGGGAAAAAATCATTCTCTTAGACAAGAAGGAGAGCTTACGACGGTATCTTGTTAGTGCAGTAAATAAATTGGAAAAAGATGAAAATTTGGTAGCGCTTGTAGTTAATAAGGTTTTTGACTTCCTAGAGGCGTT
>JAJRXH010000243.1 GCA_024276395.1 archaeon | reverse complement strand
TCCGGACGAATCATCTTCAAAATCAAGTCCCCTATCGACGATTTCAATACCACTTTCATGAAAATTTGCATGGACATCGTTGCGCCTTACTTGAAAGGCTTGATCAAGGGAAGAGGTGTGGAAACTATCGTAAATTTAGCTGAAAAAGATCAAGTCCCTAGGGAAGTAGAAGTGACGGAAGAACGAGAAGAAATCATTACAAGGAAAGAAATCATCGGTCAACCTACTGCCAAGGCCGATCAAGGGAAGCAATCCTTCTGGGAAAAAATCATCTTTTTCATCAGAAAATTGTTAGGAAAACCACCTACAACATGGAAAGAATCATCAGCGTACGAAAGAATCACGACCGAGAAGGTAAAACGTCGCGAGAAACGGAAGGTCAAGATCCCACCTTTTCAGACCTTCCTTCACTTGTGGGCTGAAAGTTTTCTCATTGATGCAATTAGCAACATCCACGTGGAACTTCCAGTAGACGTGTGGAAAGAAGGAAACTACGAGATTGAATCAGTATTTGTCGAAGATGAAGGAATTGTCAAGGACTTTAAGGATAACTTAGAAAAAAGTCATCTGGTACAAGAATTGCTCAAGCATTCAGAAAATATCCGACAATTAGATGCAAATTTATTCCAGCTATCAACTACTTCTCGTCAACAAGATAAGTTATTCTTAACCAAGGCCATTGTTCAATACCAAGGAGAACCTTATCTATTACTACTGAATCCTAGTAACGGAAAAACCGTGGGAATTCTAGCGCGTAGTGCCTTTACAGCCAAGTGGATAGATCAACACGTCAAGCGGGTGACATTAGAGCGGCAACTTAAGGAATTCACTCGACATCTACAAGTTGCAAGATTTGAAGATGCTGTAAAGAGAGTGTTTTCTGACTATTTATGATATCTCATCCATTATTTTCCTTTTTGTTACCTTTTTGGCCATGCTTTCAAGATATGACGCTTTAGAAACTACGAAATATGATCACTTGTCGATTTAGGTATTCTTAAAAAATGAAATTGGGATGGCAACTTGCAAGTATACGTAAAAGATGCAGTGATTTAAATGACCATCATTGATGTGCACCATCATTTTTTTTCAAGATCCACGCTTGATGCATTCAAAAAGATGTTTGGAGATGAATTCATCAAGAAGCTTCAACAATTGAATCCTCAACGATATCGACTGTTCATTGAACTAGAATCAGCTGAAGAACGTGCCCAAAAACTAATGAAAGGAATGAAGGACAAGGGCATTGATCAAATAATTCTGATGAGTTTTTCTCATGACCATGAATCGGCATTTCGTGTCCATCAGAAGCATCCACGACATTTCCCTGGAGTAATCCCCTTTTTAAATCCAGAAATCGACAAAAATCCAGAAATCATCGCCCATTGGAAGGAACAAGGTGCCGTTGGCGTGAAACTATATCCAGGAATGTGGCAAAAAATTTCTTTCTCTGATGACAGGCTATTACCTTACTTGAAAGCCATCCATGAATATGAGTTAATGCCAATGATCCATTTTGGTGTGATGAAAGGTGGACCGCAAGTAGGCTGGCCAGCCAACCCACTGGAGCTTCGCCCTTGGCTTCAAAATCCCGCTTTAGAAGACCTTCCCTTTGTCATTGCTCACTTCGGAGCTGGTTTCTTGAGGGAAGTTCTCCTCATTGCCTATGGACACGGATCCCGAATTTACGTGGATACGTCTGGTTCAAATGATTGGATCTTTCATTCACCATGGAAAGATCTTTCTCAAGTTTTCGAGAAAAGCATCAAAGTGTTGGG
>JAJRXH010000242.1 GCA_024276395.1 archaeon | reverse complement strand
GGAAAGATTGTATCAATATTCTATCATGAATGAGACATTGTCTGAAATGTTTGTCTCATCCAGGGGTTCTATCCATTATGCTAGCGTGGCGAATGAATGTTTGTTCATTATTACCTCCTCATTTGTGGAACCTCCGAGATTAGAATGCTATGATTTATCAACTCGTTCCTTGCTGTGTTCACCGTATCCGAAAGTCTCGGTTGCTGAATTATTTCCGAACAGGCCACTTATTCGAGAAATCTGGTATGAATCTTTTGATAAAAGGAGAATTCATTCGTGGTTCGTCAACCCAGATCCTGAAGGCAAGTCACCGATATTAATTAAAATTCATGGTGGACCTACCGCTTCCATTCAGAATGCTTGGAGTCCAGAGATCTCAATACTGTTTGCGCTGGGTTTTTCAATTTTTTTACCTAATTATCGCGGTTCAACTGGTTATGGACCCGAATTTAGGCTATTGAATCTTGGTGATCTGGGAGGAGGTGATTATCGAGACGTGATTTATGGAGTTAAGTGGTTAGAAAAACAAGGATTTTTGCGGAACGGGAAGCCATCGATAATCGGAGGTTCGTATGGAGGATATATGGTCGTGTATTCCTTGGTCAGATCACCGGATCTTTGGAGATGCGGGGTTGCAGCAGTACCTGTTACTGATTGGGTGGCTGATTATGAATTAGCCACAGCAGACTTTCGATTTTTCGATGTTTACTTTTTTGGAGGAACACCAGATGAAAAAAAGGAACTGTATGTGGAACGTTCACCAATCACGTATGTCAATAATTTAAAGACGCCATTACTAATAATTCATGGAAAGAATGATTCTCGATGTCCATATAAGCCAGTGAAAGAGTTTTACGAGAAAGCAGTGGCTTTAAATAAGCAAGTATTTCTCTATGATGTTGATGATGAAGGACATGGAGCAATGAAGACAGAAAACGCCATCAATGAGCTTTTTCAAGAAATAAGGTTTCTACTGAATCACCACGTGAATGATTAACATTAATTTCTTTGGAATGTTCGATGGAAAGTCTAAAATCGCCATTATCTTTCCTCCGTATTTTTTATAAAGTGATTTTTTTTAGCTGTATTCGGGGAGAATATAGAGAATAATGGAGGAATAATGATTTTGTATAGAGCCATTATCTTGTTTAATACCTTGCCTGGAAAAGAACGAGAAGTTCGGGATACCGTGAAAGAAATTCCTGGTGTGTTGCGGGCATGGGTTACATTTGGAGAGTTTGATGTCATAGCCGAGGTGGAAGCTTCCTCGGTAGAATCTTTGGGCCAATTGGTTCGAGAACGGATTCGAAACATTCCGGGAATTAAAAAGACTAGTACTCTCATTTGTCATGACATTGAGTGAATGATGTGGGATGCATATTCAATCAAGATGTTTTTTCAATTGAGTGAAATCTTTAAAAAAAGGTTCTTTCCTTATTTTTGTTAGGTAAGGTCGCTATTCTGCGTTACCTTTAATGTTAATACAATATTCTGGAAATCTAGACTGCCATGCATTTGCGTGGCAAGCGTGAGCTAGAGAGGTGGCAAACGTGTCGGTATCAAACGTGAGCAGTACTAATGAAGTTACGAAATTTGAGAATCTTTCATTGGATGCTATAGAAGATAACATCGAAGCATTGACAATGGAGTTAGGGCAACTCCAGTCGAAAAGAGAAGAATATCGGAGAAGTCGGGATGAATTGAATAAAAAAGCCAGTGAACTTGCGGAAAGAAGGAATACTTTTAATGAAAAAGCTAAAATATTTAGAGAAACGGCACTGGAAGAGCGTGCCAATAGGGATGCCATTAATC
>JAJRXH010000241.1 GCA_024276395.1 archaeon | reverse complement strand
TCATCATGATATTCACGGCATTAAGTGGTGTTGCCGTGAAACTAGCCAATCACCAAGTTGATGTGATTATAGGTGTGGTTTTGGCATTAGGAATCATCGTGGGAGCTCAGATAGGTGCAAGGGTAGCTTCACGGCTACCAGCTGTTGCTCTGCAACGGATTTTTGGTTCCGTGATGGTCATTGCTCTCGTGAGCATCGCGTTAAAATAAAAACGGTAGACTGGATGAGAAATGGAAAAGGGAAGGTGTATAAAGAAATGTCAATTAAATTTGCCTTGAAAGGAATAATTCACACGATTACTGATGGCGTGTTGGAAAAGGGTGTGGTTCTAATTGGTGAAGGTGGACGGATTCTCGATGTTGGTTTGGAAGACTCCATAAACATTCCAGAAAATGTAGAAATGTTAGATTTCTCCGGAAAACACGTTACACCAGGACTCATTGATGCGCATGCTCATATCGGATTGGTAACGGATGGTTTTGGTTACTATGATAGCGACATTAATGAAACTAGCAATCCCATCACGCCTGACGTGCAAGCATTGGATGGCATCAATTTCACGGACCCTGGTCTGAGGCAAGCCTTTGAGGCCGGGGTGACCATTGCTGGAATACCTCCAGGAAGTGCAAATCCTATTTCTGGTTTGGTCGTGGCGATTAGGACAGGTGGCGTGTCTTCCATCAACGAGCAGATATTAAGAAATCCAGTGGGCTTAAAGCAAGCGTTAGGTGAAAATCCTAAGAGAGCGCACGGTAAAGAACGAAAATCCGCTCCTAAGTCTAGGTTAGGGATAGCAGCATTGATTCGGAAAGCATATATGGATGCACTGAATTATCGTGAACAATTGCGTTATCATCAGCAAAAAAATAGTGATGAAAATAGAAATACTAAGCCTTTTAACCGGAAAAATGACTTGGACGTGCTGGTAAGGGTATTAAATCGTGAATTTCCTGTAAGAAACCATGCCCATCGCGTGGACGATATTATGACGGCCATTCGTCTTTCACGAGAGTTTGGTTACGAACTGGTCATCGATCATTGCACTGAGGGCCATCTCATTGCCTCCGAGTTGAAGAATGCGGGTGTTAAGGTAGTTCTTGGTCCTCTCATGCGAGCAAGGGTTAAATTTGAGATTCGGAACCGTAGTTATGAAAGCGCTCGAATATTATGGGAGAATGGAGTTCCTTTTGCTCTCATGTCAGATCATCCCGTTACTCCCTTGTGGCATCTAAACCTTTATGCGGGATTAATCAGAAAAGCGGGCGTGCCCGCAGAGGATGCTTTGAAATCAATCACCTTAATTCCAGCTGAAATATTAAGAATTGCTGAAGATTTTGGATCAATTGAGAAAGACAAGATCGCTGATCTGGTTGTTTGGTCCCATCATCCACTGGGCCTAGAGGCAGAACCAGAGACAATCCTAATAAACGGCAATATCATGTACTCTTCTTTGTGACGGTAAGAAGACGCTAATTTTGTGTTCCTTGAAAAGATTAGATCTAAAGAAGAGAAATGGTGGTCGAAGATGATGCAAGTGTTTCTAGATCAAGATTTTGTCTTGCACATCACGAAATGGCCTCATATCGGAGCGAGTCTAATGGTTGCTCGTGAGGATATTACGGCTTTCAGCAAGATACTGGAGGAAAGTGTAGATAAAGCCCGTACAAGCGTGTCTTTCCAGTTCGAATTTAAACGTTCACCCATCACGAAAGGAGGTCAAACACGACGATTAGAGCGCATCATCATTAAAAAGCCAGAACATTCTTCTTTAGTTGAAATTAATGGTGGTGTGATCTTTTCTTTTTCCATCCGTGAACTTGAACGCCTGCAGACATTTCTTGTCACGCTAGGAAATCAGCTGGATATCTACCAATCATCTGAATTGAGAGATTACATTCAATTTCATCGGGAGGAGAAAAGGCCCAATGCAATTATGACCTTGATCCTAAGAAAAGATAAAACAGTTACTTTTGACCTAAAAGAGTTTTGTTACTTGGTACTTGCCTTGTGGGAAGCTAGCTCAAGTCTCGTTTCATATTATGAAATCTTGCTTGAGTCAGAAAATTCGATTTTTTGGATAAATAGGGCTTTTGGTTCCTTGGACATTGGATTGATGGAAATAATCGGGGAAGAAAAGAAGCAAGTTGTTTATGAGCTAAGTGGACTGAATTTTCTAACTTTTTATTTGCTAATTTATCACCAACATTCCTTGTTAATTAGTGAGATGGCCAATAACCCAGAAATAACAATGGAAGTAGTGAAAACAGAGTTAGACCGTTCAATAGTTCAAGAGGGTCGTCGTGGGGCTAAAGTAAGACGCTTGCGACAAGTTCATAAGAGCTTGATACAAAGACTACATCAGAAAAAACCAACACGGAGAAGGGAATTGCAGCAGATCATTCTTACCCAACGTTCTTTAGGAGTAGAAATTCTTTCATCAATTATTGAAAAAATCTGGTCCAATAATCATACTTGATGTCGAAAATGAATGAAAAAGAGATGACTTGGAAGTGCAATTCGAGTTATTATTAGCCATCCATAAATCATTCATGAAAAGAAGATTCTCTATTCATGATCTTGGCAATTATTTCTTCATTACAGCCCATTGAATGGAGTGTGGCAATGAATTCATTTATGGGCATTGGATGCAATGATCGAGCTAATCGCATTGACAGTTCATGAAATAATTCGATGAGGATGTTGTGGAACTCAGTCTCTAACGCGTGCACTCGTTCGCGAATGGCATACGCTTCTGCGGCATACTTTCGTCGGATGTCGTCCTCTTGGCCTTGGAGCGTGATAGGGATCAAGAGTTTTCCTTTCTTGATTTGGTCAATTTGACGGGTGATTTCTTGATACTCTCGTGCGGCAGATTGAAGTCGTTGTATTAACTCATTTACTTTCTTGTTTTCCTTTCCACGGCCTTTCATTTGTTCTTTATGAAGTTCTTGTGCTAATTTTTTCTGTAATTCCAGTAAGTCGCGTGCTTTTTTCTCAGTTTTCTTGAGTCGATCTTGTATTTCTTTTTCAGAAGCCTTTTCGATTTTAACTAGTTCAGTTAGTTCTTTTTCCTCAGCCTCATAAATTTTTTTCAATTCTGGCTCAATTTTCTTTAACTCATTCATCAACTCTCGTTCTTTTTCCTCGATGACATCTATCAGCTGATTGAACAAACTCATGACATTACTTAGTCGTTTGTAATATTGGATCAAGTACGAGCGATATTGTAAAGATGCACTAATGTATTTTCTAAGATAATCTGGTTGAAGATAATCCATCAATTCAACGTATCTCTGAAATACCTTTAGTTCTTGTTCGATTGCTTCTTGGATCTTTTGTTCTAACTTTTCTTCTTCTTTCATTATTTCCTTGATCTTTTTACTAATTTCTCCAGGACTCATGGACTCAAGTCCTCCCATTTCGAAATCTTCATTCTTTTTCGTGCCTTTTTGGAAGGTATTGTCTCAAGATGATGGATGTCTTTGTTTCATCAATTCCCTTGATGTTGCGGATGGTATCGATGACTTCATTGAGCTGGTTTGTCGTTCGACATGACAATTTTGCAACGAGATCAGGTTTTCCAGCTAGTTCACTGACTTGTTCTACTTCTGGCAAGATGGTTATTTTCTTGGCAACATCTGGAATGTTGGTGCCAGGTCGCACCTCTATCCATAGATAGGCCTCTATTTGATGAGCCATCTCACCGAGCTGAACCGTATAACTTAGTATGATTCCCTCGTGTTCTAATCTCTTGATGCGATTTCTCACGGTCGCTTCATTGATGCCTAATAATTGGGCGATTTCGGTGTTTTTGATGCGTGCATTTTCCTTTAATAATGCGATTATCTGTCTATCAACGTCGTCTAGAATCTTCATAGAATCTTTCTCCATACCCTTTAATTTGGCCACGTGAGGACAAGACACTCTTCACGAGTGATCTCACTAATAGAAGTTTTTTTTTCACTTTAGATGTACACGTATCCAACTTCCTTGAACCCAACGCTTTCAATGAACTTTTTTGATGTTTCGTTCTCGTAGTATACCTCACACACTAATTTATCGACGGGATGTGCCAGGAAAAATCCTGTAGCCTTGTTTGCAAGAGCAAGAGCAATTCCCTTTCTTCGGTGTCTTGGTGCCACGCCAATTCCAGCAATGACTCCTAATTTTTCTCCAGTGTCATCATCCTCTTCTAACGTGAGTGCAATGAATCCCACGGCTTTTCCATAAAGATAGGCAACAAATGTCCATTCTTCCTTGAATAACTTGACTTCTTCTGGTCGTATGGGTCGATATGGATCTGGAGATGTCATGAAAATGAGATTATATAAGTTAGCGAACTCTTCAGCATTTTCATGATTTAAATTCTTGACAACAACTTTCTTGGCAGTGTGATGCTTGTTTATTTTCTCTTGAATGATTTGTAAGGAATTTTGGACATCACTCCAAGGCAGTTCCATTCTGATGTGCTTGTAGCCTAACGTTGGTGTCTCAGCAATGGGTCGTTCTTTTGCTTCCTCGGAAATGAGTTTTTTTCTGAAAAAAGTTCGACGTAGTTTAATCGAATGTCTTTCACTTCGGGGCACGTTTGTCATCTCCGTGTTTTCTTCCACTCGTAATATATAAATACCTTGCCGCATTGCGTTTTCTTGAATGAGTCATGTCAGAGTTAATACCTGGTTTCATCATTGTTCCCAATCAATTTAGAAAGGAGATCATACAACATCAAATTATCTATATTGGGAAAAATTGTTCCGCCTTGGATCAGCAGCATTGCCTGGATACCTCTCGTTTAGGCGTAAAACTCTTTTTAAAGGAGAAATTCAAGTGGATCTCACTTCACTTGAACCTTCATTATAATCTTGATCTAATGGGATCATATTTCCTTCAAAAGCAACTATCAGATATGGCGATGACCATTAATGAATTTTCCCGTTCACTTCATCGCGCAGCCTCTCCTTCCAAGGACAACGGCCTGCTCCGCAATTACTTGATTTTTTTGAAAGACCATCACGTTGTACCACGAGTGCTACTTCCAGTTGAGGTTTACTTGATCACTATTCAAGCATTAAAAGATTGGTTGATGGAGGAAGATGATGAACAAGGGGTCATTCAAGAATTAGGCCTCAAGATTAATTCGGTCCATTCAATGTATTTTAAGGGAGCTAGAGGTCATTGTGGTTTTCTATCCCTAGATGAATCCAGTTATGAGTCATTGAGACGATTTTCGTCAGAATATCCTCTCTTTTGGGTTTTACAAAAAGATTATGAGGATTTGAAAGATTGTGGTACTTTTGATAAGGAAATTCGCGTGGAAGTTGTTAATTTCTTATGCAGAATCATTAATAAGTTGTCTAATTCGGTTTTAGAATCACTTCAATATTGCTTTTTTGCAGAAGATGCTTGGAGGCTGTCAAATTTTCTCCAATGGCTTGTCGAACATCCAGATAATAAACGTTCTAGTTAACTAGATGACTCTCTCTGTTCTAAAGGTCGGGAGTTTTCTGGCGGAGAATGTGTGGTAGAATCACGATTTTTCTTTTTCATCCAACGGTGTGATGAAAAGTTGTTCTAAAAACGTTCATTTTTTAAATGATTTCTGGCATAGAGTACCATGAACTTCCAGCCAGTTGGAGATACCGCTTCCCAGCCAGGTTACTGGGACGTGGGGGCGTGGCGAAGCCAGGTATCGCAACGGGCTCCAGGTACCAATGAGCTCCACTGGGTTTTCTGATGAATGATGAAAACTTGGAGCTGTGAGGTGGAAGAAACCCGGTGAAAGATGGTCATGAGCCATCGGGAACCCGTGTGGTTCCATTCCGGAAGTCGCCGGTTCAAATCCGGCCGCCCCCACCATTCTTTTCTTCAATTATTAAATTATTAATTATTTGGTAGAGTTTGGTAGGTTTCTTGCCTAGAAAAAGAGAAAATTTGGGAAAAAATGGCGTTATTTTGTTTTTATCGGCAGTTTTACTGCTACTACACGAATTGGACTTAGCTTGTTTTTTTCTTACAAGAGCGAGGCTTTTTCTTCAAGATCATAAGTTAGTTGTTTTGCTTACTACGACCTTGAGTGTTCCAATGTGTTCGATGGTTGCTGAAATGTTGTCTCCATCTTGTAATGGACTAACACCTAGAGGCGTGCCCGTGGCAATGACATCTCCAGGTAACAAGGTCACGTACTGACTGATGATTGCTATCAATTCGTCGATCTTGAATAACATGTCCTTGGTGTTTCCTTCTTGTTTTGTTTCATCATTAACAGTAAGGACGAGCTTGAGGCTTTGAGGGTTGAAATCGTCAGAGGGGAGCGTGATCCAAGGCCCAAAAGGCGCAAAAGTATCTAAGGCTTTTCCTCTGAACCAGGTTTTGTCTTCTCGTTGCCAATCTCTTGCTGTCACATCAATTAATATTGAGTAACCGAGAATATGATTCAGAGCAAGTTCACGAGATACGTTCTTTGTTTTCTTTCCCATGACCACGGCCAATTCAATTTCGTGATCAACTCTTTTTGAGCCGCTTGGAAGGATGATGCGTTCTCCAGGCCCAATGATGGCGCTTGAAGGTTTTAAAAAGAGTACGGGTCCTTTTTTGCGAACCTCTTCTGGGTCATTCCCTAATTCGAGGATGTGTTCCAAGTAATTGCGTCCAACGCAGACAATCTTAGGATTTCCTATCATTGGTGGCTCTAGAAGATCAATGATTTCATTAATCTTGAGTTTATCATAACTAGGTGTCTCTAAATTCTCAATCGCTTCTATTGGATTGTTTTGCCATCGCGGCGGTAATAAATGAAATATATCTTCGGAGATGAGGCCCCATCCTCGACTGGTTTTTGCTAGATGAACCACTCTTACCATGATGTATCACTTTAGGAGAAATCAATTGAGAATGATTTAGAAATGATCTGGATTTATTCTTACTTAGATTCATCCGTGAGATTTCTAAAAGAAAGACCTTCTTTTTTGGCAAATCTTGTGAATTCTTCCAGTATTTGGGCTAATTCTTCATCTGATGCGGCCCGGACGGCAGCAGCCTTTTCGTGTCCCCCTCCTCCAAATTTTGAAGCGAGATCTCCAACATTTAATGATTTCTTGAAAGAAGATGCAACCCTGATGCTTGTCGTGATGAGGTTGTTACGGATATCTTCATAGGCGATTATGACGACACGTGCGCCCGCTCTGAAAAAGGGACCAATAATTTGCTTCGCAAATTTTGCTGGCAAGAATTTTCTCGTGTCGATAAAGACGACGTCTCCGATTTTTTCCTTGTTTCTGTTCAAAAATCGGTAAATTTTCCTATTCGTTCTGGAAACTCGTCTTCTCACTGTCTTGTATTCATTTCGGATCCAGGGATGTTCAATGGCATTATCAACACCCCGGTCAGCCAAAATTTTTGCCAATCGGTTGAGGTTTTCGTTGTCATCAATAAACCATCGGGTCAAGTGGAAGAGTGGTGCATGTTGACTCGGAAGCTTCCCATGGTCTGCGTCATTTGCAAGGGCCACGATCTTTCGTGAGATAGCATCGGTGAGTGGGAGGTTCAAGTGGTGATATACTAAGTAGGCTGCTGAGGGAGACTTGTGATCAATGATATCAAGATGAGCATCGAAACGTCTTTCTCGTTTTAGACGTTCCAAGTTGAGTGGGTGATGATCGATGACTCTTCGTGCATTTTTTGGTTTTGGTAAGTCAGTGGCATAGTCGTAGGTTTCACAAGTTTCCTGGGCTTCAATGACAGAAAGAAAGTCAACTGAGACCCTACGCTCTCCAAATTTTCGATAAAAGAGAGCTGCACAAGCTAATCCGTCGATGTCACCTGCATGTGTTGCTAAACGAATTTTTGGCACTTTATGACCTCTCTGTGTGGACTTGCTCTCGCTCTATAGATCCCGTGGTCTTCTATGGAACACGTGATATAAAAGGATTTCTAATGCAATGTGTTTCTCTAGCTATGCGAAACGCATTTAAAAAAATGTTAGTGAGTGCTTTTTGGAAAAAGAAAAAAACATCACGTGTCCAACCATTTGATAGGTGTCAATAATTTGTCGATTTTAGACAAGTTTCGTGCACTAGAAGCTTCATTTTGGGCAAAATTTGATCAAATAAATAGGGAAATGTTCAACAAGTGTATCTTGTACGTGCAAGACCAAATCGTCGGTGTGTTTGATTCTAAGGAGAAAGTTTTTGGTTTTATTAGGAGAACGCTTTCAAAGAATGATGAGCTTCGTGATGAGGTTGCTTTATGCGTGGAGATGAAGAACACGCCAAAGTTTTATCGGATCATTCTTGATTCGGTTATCATTCAAGGACGGGATGGAGGAACGTGACGCTGCAAGTACGACGCCATCATCAGCAAGCTTTTTTATTTGAATTTTAAATGGTCACGTAGAACTAGTGCGTGTTCGCGTCGTGGAGGTAAGAAAGCAAATGAGTTTAGAAGCTCCCAAGATTCTCTTATTCGGAAAGTGGGATAGTAATGAAGTAGAAGTAAAGGACCCTGGCTTACAACAATACATTAACTTGAAACCCATTTACATCCCGCATGCTGAAGGAAGACATCAACACCATCGTTTCCACAAGGCTCACGTGCATATCGTGGAACGCTTCATTAACAAGTTAATGCAACCTGGAAGGAACGCGGGAAAAAAATTAAGGGCCATGAGATTTGTTGAGCAAGCCTTTGAACTCATTCACATCAAGACCGGAAGAAATCCCATTCAGGTTTTGGTTGATGCCATTGAAAATAGTGCACCTCGTGAAGAGACCACGAGGATTTCTTATGGTGGAATCATGTCTCATACAGCAGTGGACTCGGCACCACAACGCCGCGTGGATGTGGCTCTAAGATTGTTGGCAGAGGCTTGTCGGCGTCAAAGTTTTAACAATGTCCTTCAATTTCCAGAAGTCATTGCAGAGCAATTGATTTTGGCAGCTAACGGTGATAACAGATCCTATGCAGTAAATAAGAAGCATGAGGTCGAAAGAATTGCCCTTAGTGCCCGATAAACATCTCATTTTCGATGTTTTTATTCTATTTTTTTTCCTTATCTTACTTCTTACTTAATTTTAAGCAAAAAACAGAGAAGAGAAAAAATATTTCCTTTTTTTACTTGAAATCAACCATCAATGGGCCAAAAATATTTTCTACGAGTTGTGCAGCTTCCCTAAATGCATTAACGTTTCCCGTCCATTGTGCTAGCTCGTTTTGATACTTCTCGTGGAAAGCTACCGTGAATAGATGCAAGGTATCCTTGATTTCTTTTTTCGATTTATTACAAATCAAGTTAACACGTATGTCCTTGTATCCATCGTTGAGGATGAAAAACGTGCTGTGCTGGACCAGCCGTAGGTAGCCTTCTTCTAACACTTCTTGCATGAAGGTATCGATGGCTTCAAGAGCACCAGAAATGAGATCTAACCTATTTTGTTCAACGTGCTGCTTGCCAAAATCATGAGAAAAGACAAGTAACCCTCCTTTTAGCCTCACGAGAAGCAAGATGAATTGTAATGGCGGATATGAATCATCGACGATATTCAAGGGAAGGAGTACTAGGACAATGACAAAGAGCATCACGTAACCTAATAAGTTAAAGTCGAAAAACTTAGAAAATTCAATATTCAATCCAATGAGTCTTCCCAATCCAAGTCCAATGATAAGGGAGATAAGTCCTAATGCGAGGTATCGCCCCATGGCATCTCTTGGTGATAGATCATACCAGACACTGCTGTCTAGGGTCACGTGAACGCCAGCAAAGCTAATTCCGATGATGAGTGCACTTAAGAGGAAAATCCACTCGTTTATTTTTAAAAGTTCAACAGGAATGGATGAAAGTCCGAGCACTGCCAATGCAAGGAGGTAGATGGAACCAATGACTATAGGTTTTCTTCCCATCCTGTCGGAAAGGTGTCCCAAGGGGAGTACAAACAACAAGTCCCCCAGAATCACGAAGAACCAAAATGAATCTCGTGCCAGTAATTTTAATCCTTGAAATGTTCCCACTAGTTCGAGATCTGTCCCGTATCGTGCAATCACTCCTACTGATATTCCTAAAATGAGGTATATTAGGAAATGTGACAAGAAATAGAGTTGCACGGAATTTCGTTTTAGGATTTTTGAATCTGGTGTGGGCCACTGGTCATTTATCCACTTGACGGGATGATTGAAGATCATTCCCATGATGCTAAGGATTAGGCTAATAATTGCCACGATGATCGTTCCATGAATGATTAAGACGTCTTGGTGCTCACCTACATATCCTAGCGTGGTGAGTTGTGGTATTTGAGATGCTAATAGTCGCAAGGTTACGAGTAGTAACAAGGGGAACAAGGCACCCATCATTGTATAGCCAACGATGCGGCCTCTTTTACTAGGATGAGCGGTGATTCCTAGCAAGGAAAATGCACTGACAGACAAGAGAGAACTCCCTGCTCCGATGAGGAGAAGACCAGAGGCAAGTAGCTCAAGAGAAGAGATCTGGGTATAGGCGATTAGGCCAAGGATGATGAGAACAAAGCCTAGTAAACCCAATGCATTCACTAGAGAAGGTCGGTTGTCCATCATTTTTCCACCT
>JAJRXH010000240.1 GCA_024276395.1 archaeon | reverse complement strand
TCAAAGAGAATGAAATTGTCGATTAGCATTAAAAAATGTTGCATCAACATAAACTTGAGAACAGAAAAAGGTGTTGTCAATCGTTCTCCAAAAATTAGGATTTCAATTATTTGAAGTTGTTGGAGAGAGCATGTCACCCACGCTGAATGAGGGTGAAATCATACTAGTACGATTGACAAAAAATGTAAATGAGGGAGATGTCGTCCTCTTTGAGTTATTAGGGAAGAAATTGGTAAAAAGAGTTAAAAATGTTAAAAGAACTGTTGACGAGAACATCTTACTTGAGGTTACTGGTGATAACTTGTCAAATTCTCTTGATAGCAGAAAATTTGGAAACATTTCCATCCACGCGGTGATTGGAAAGGCAATAGTCAAGTTTAAGAGAAAATTTCCATTTTTTGAACGCATTACTTGAGAGAAGGATTTAGCATTCTTGATCCTCATTCTGCTCAATTAGCAGCTTTTACGGCATTACGAATGACGCAGCTCATCGTACAATTAGATAAAAATGATCCTAACTATTCACACAAGTTATCTCGTTACATCGCTACAAAAGAAAAGCATACAGAGTTATGCAAGCACGAAATTCGGATACTTTGGGGAGATTATTTCAAGGAAGAACACGAGAAAGAGCATCCAGAGTTGTCAAAGTTGGTTTGGAAGGCAATGAAGCTGGGTTCTAAAGTGAAACAAGAAGTAAATGAGGAAGCAGCTCTTGAGTTAGTCAAAACAGTTCAAGAGATTGCAGAGATTTTTTGGAAGACAAAAGGCCGAGAGACAGTTAGGATTCCTGCACCTTATCCAACTGGTGGTGAATTAGTACTCCCCTAAATGAAACATCAAGAAATGAAAGAACCGTGTTCCCATTTTTTCTTTCTTTTTACCGAGTCAAAGGATTGAGCATGTACCCGTTTCTAAAGCCTGGAGATTATGTATTGGTGTTTAGGACGAGTCGCGTGCGACCTGGTGATGTGGTTCTTCTTCATCATCCAGTTTCACGGGAAAAAAATGGTTAAAAGGGTTAAGACCATCGGCGAAGACGGTAAAATCTTGGTCATTGGTGATAATGCCCCGTTCAGTGTTGATAGTCGCCATTTTGGTCCAGTGACAAGAAATCATCTTATTGGGAAGGTAATTTGGGTCATTCGTCGTCTTTAACGTTCAGATATCTCATTTCCGATGTCTTCGGGGACGAAAAATCCTTTCATGGCCTGCAATCTATTTTTTACGTTATTGGATTTGAGCATCTCGATGAAGCATCTCACGCTATCTTTTCTCATTCGATCTTTTCTCACGACAAAGTCGTAATCTTCCTTGATTAAGGGGATGAAATCGAGGTCGAATGCTTCTGCTGCTGCTCTCACACCGACTCCGACATCTGCAAATCCCTCACGGACGGCTGCAGCCACGGTGGTATGTGACTTTGCTGTTCTCATGTATCCGTTAATCTTTTTGGTAAGAATCTCAAACTTTTGACCATTTTCTTTAGCTTTGATGGAGATGAGGTGATCTACGAGAATTCTTGTTCCGGAGTTCTTGTTTCGATTGATGAAAGTGACATCGTTCCGCTTGAAAATGTCCTCAAAAGAAGTAATGTTTTTGGGGTTACCTTTTTTCACGAGTAGTCCCTGCTCTCGTGAATATCCTCTGATGAGTAGAAGTGATTCTTGATCGGCTTTTGTTAAAGTATGGCGGTTGTACCTTCCAGTCTTGGGATCTAGAATGTGAACTCCGGCTATGTCAGCCTCACCTCTTCTTACAGCCGTGATTCCTCCAAAAGATCCTAAATTAGTAAGACTTACCTTGAATTGGGGATGTTGGCTGATGAGTTCATCAATGATTGCCTCTAATCCTAGACAATGACTACCAATGATTGTTAAATCTGGAAGTTCCTCGCGTGAGATGATAAGATGAACGTCATGAATGGAGTTAGCTGGAAGAAATTCAACGTTAGCTGGGACAATCACGTATCCAGCAGCTCGTGATAGTGTTGATATGGCTCCGCTCCCTCCCGGTAAGGGATAGAAAATGAGTTCGTCTTCAGCTGTTTTGGTAATGTTTACGAGGAGTAATTGTTCTCGTCCCCGAGCACTATGAATGCGTGTTGGTGTTCTAGCTTTCACGCATTCTCTTGATCCAACTTGCTGTAATCCAAGCCACTTGTGAATGAGCGGAGTGACGAACAAGTCAAAGATCATCAAGGCACTAGTAGGATAACCTGGGAGACCAATGACAGGCTTTTCGTTAGCTATCGCAAGAATCGTAGGTTTGCCCGGTTGCACCGCAATGCCATGCACTAAAATACCGGGTTCTCCTAGGCTATCGATGATATCGTGAAGAATGTCCCCCATTCCAGCAGAAGTTCCTCCGGAGATGGTGATGATGTCAGATGAGTGTAAGGCTTCGGTAAGTGTTTTTTCTAGTAAAGCAGCATCGTCAGGGACAATGCCATGAAAAATGGGCTCACCGCCAGCATTGATGACAGCATCATGGATGGTCTGGGAATTAATGTCATAGATCTTTCCTTTTTCCAAAGGCTTGCCTAAAGGGGAAATTTCATTGCCAGAAGAGATGATTGCAACTTTTGGTTTAGC
>JAJRXH010000239.1 GCA_024276395.1 archaeon | reverse complement strand
GTCCTCAGGATTGAATGAGGATCAAAATCACACATCTCTGTCCTCGGTGGATTCTCTTCAATAAAAAGAATGTACGCAAAACAGCAGATAGGTAGATCAAACGTGCGTAATATATTAATGAAAATGATTGATGTTTACAAGATTTACGGAAGAAATGACCACAAAGATCATCCAGAAGTCGTAGCTCTACGTGGAGTGAATCTTGAAATAAAAGAAGGTGAATTTCTTTCCTTAATAGGACCATCAGGATCTGGAAAGAGCACGCTCATTGCCATTCTCGGGGGACTGACAAAACCTACTGCAGGTTCCGTATTCTTTAAAGATGAAGACATCACACGTTTCAATGCAAAGAAACTTGCCGAATTCCGGCGAAAGAATGTTGGCTTTGTATTTCAACAAAATAACTTGATTCCTCGTTTCACCGCCTTGGAGAACATCATGATCCCATTGAAGTTTGCACGACATCCAAATCCTAAAAAAAGAGCTTTAGAGCTTCTTGATGCAGTTGGATTGCTCAATCGCAAGAATCACCGACCAAATGAACTATCAGGCGGTGAAATACAAAGAGTTGCCATTGCCGTCGCTTTAGCAAATGACCCTGGCGTTCTCCTTGGAGATGAAATCACTGGTGAACTAGACACGGAGACATCTCAGCGAGTGATGGACGTGCTCAAGCAATTAAATAAAGACAACGGAACAACTTTAGTCATCGTCACACACTCTCCAGACGTTGCAAAGCAAGGAGACAGAGTCTTATCAATCCGCGATGGTCACATCCTAAGCCAGTACTTAAGTGAAAAGCCCCACGAAATTTTTGGTGAAATCGATAGTTGGGGTCGCATGGTACTCCCACAAGCAATCCGCGAACAAGTGGGATTGAAACGTTACTTGACGGTCAGATATAACAAGGACAAGCGGCTCATTGAACTAGAACCCGCAGATTCATTTCTAGAACATCAACGTGTTTGTCCCAATTGTCTAACTGTCTCGCCAAGGACAACAAAAATTTGTCCATATTGCAAAGAGACCTTCAAGTAATAAAAAAGGTATCTAAATGATACGACAATCGGTAGCCAATCAAAGAGGTGTATGTAGATGTTCATGTTCATAAAAGCTCCTCCTAATCTGATTGAAATAGTAAATCTCAGCAAGCCAGAAATCCTAAAACTGCGAATGGCACAACTCCTAGCTAATGTTGCCGTTTTTCTAACTTTTATGGCTTATCTCTACCCAGTACTCCATATATATCTAAAAGGAGAATCACTTATCGGCACTCTGAGCATTTATGATATGATATTCATCGTCCAGGTAGACGTGATTGTCTCCTATCCATTATACTTCATCACGTTCCTAATCATTCCCTTGATATTTGCCCTCATAATCCTTTTCAATTTAACACTCTCAAAGCAATATTTGAGTGGATTGGCCACCACAATTGGGTTCTTCGCGATCTTTGTCTCCATTCTAATGTTTGCTTATGAATTTGCAATGTTAAACTCTATCAAAGGAATTTTTGATGTTGGAATAACGGGAATTGACCCTAAGTCCATTCAGGAAACACGACTCGGTGATGGCACGTGGTTCTTACTGAGTGCTTTTGGCCTTCTTCTTCTAGCTCTTAAAATCTACTCAGAGGAAATAAAAACCAAGATTGATAGTTATTACACGCTAGAAAAAAACAAGCGTATCATGGAAATTGTTCTCAAAGACGACAAGGCTTATGTCTGAAAGACCGAGATCGTGATGAGACTTGCAATGTCTGCAACATCAAACCATACAAGTCACCGAAAGAAGCTAAAAAAAATCGTAAATGAGATCCTTGCATGTCCACTCGGACACTCAATAGAAGGAATCGTGAATGAAATTCTGAGATTGAATTTTCAGAACAATGATCAACCTCCAGTAGCATCTCCGACGACTCATCTTGATGACAACTGTCGCATTAAATTCCAGCAATATTTACCGGAAATTTCAACTCTTTACCTTGACCCTTATTCCCTTCTCTTTGAAACGATGCTCTCTGATCAACAACTAAAATACTCTGGAATTGTCCACACGCCACCATGGTTAGCAAGAATGATGGTTCTTTTAAGTCTCAACGGCAAAGAACAACGAATTTTAGATCCAGCATGTGGAACTGGAGTTTTTCTCGAAGAAATTCTCAATACCCACTTGTTTAAAAATGGTCAACTCATAGGCATTGAAAAAAGCAGACTAGCGACAACCATTGCAAGAATGAGACTAAAAACTGCCATCAAAAGAAATGACACCCATGAGATGATGGACATCGCGTCTCGCGTCACCTTGAAAATACACGCTCAAGATTTCTTTCAATATTTACAAGAAAATAAACGCGAGATCGTTGGAAGAGTCGATTTAATCATTGGAAACCCCCCTTACGTGAGACAAGAACTGCTCAAGAACAAGACTATCCTGAATAAAGCAATCCAAGAATTATGTGACTTCTCTTTTGACATTGATAAAAAATCTGATCTATATGTCTATTTCATCATCACTGGAATGCAAATTCTTTCCGAACAAGGCAAGCTTTGTCTCATCATACCAGACAAGTGGTTAAATGCCAGATATGGAATCTCATTAAAAAAAATAATTCTCGCTAAATCAATGAAAGTCTCTCTTTTTCTACTCAACCGAGATACATTTCCTAACACAGATGTAAGGCCTCTCATCCTTCTCGTGGAAAAACTTCCAAAAGGAAAAATTAATAAAAACAACAAAGTTACCATCATTGATTTGACGAACCCTCTCCACGTGAAAAAAATCATCAAGCAATTATCGGTAAAAAAATTACCAGATGAAAAAATTTTTACATCCATAATCAAGTCACAGAAACAAAAAATCATCAAAGAACAACTACAAAAACATGAAAATTGGGCAATGATCATTCACGCTCCTAATTTTTTTCAAAAAATCCTCCAACATCCCCGCACCATACCCCTACATAATAAAGTTTTCTCACGAGTTGAATATGGAAATAAGACAGGAGCCAATGAATTTTTTTTTCTCTCTGACGACCTTGTTAAGCAGTTAGACATCCCAAAACAATTTTTAAAGCCTGCAATTAAGTCTGTAAAAGGCATTCAAGGCATCACGCTAAAACGCGGTGATTCATGGCTGTTACACGTGCCGAGAGAAATGGACAACAATTCCCTAGAAAAATTTCCAAGCCTAATTAGCTACATTGAATGGGGTATGAAGACACCAAGACGTTTTCAATGTCGCCCATCATGTTATAAACCTCGTAATCCGCCACATCTTCATAAGCAATGCAAGCACTGTTCCATTAGTCATTTCAAAGAGATCTGCAAGAAATGTCGATGGTTTTCCTTAACATTGAAAGATCCTCCCGATTTCTTACTAGCTAAAGTTAATCACCTTAATTTGAGCCCTATCTATAATGAGATGAAAGCCTATCCCTCCGATTCCATCCAATGCATCCACGTGACACATCCTGAACATCGAGATTTTCTTCATTCGTGTCTTCTGAGCACGATTAATGCTCTCTCAATGGAACTGATGGGAAGAAGAGAAGGAGGTGGTGCATTAACCCTGATGATAAGAGATACTAGAAGATTACCCATCTTAAATCCCCTAAAATTGAAACCAACAGAGTATCAAACTATTGGCAATTCTATGAAAACACTTACACGGGCAAGAGAGCAAAAAAGAGATTTTGAGGAAATAACTTATCTACAAGATCATCTAGATCTACAGATATTGAAAGCTTGGGGATGTAAACCAGACACGTTGAAAAAGGTAAAAAAAACTCTGAATCGATTGCAAAAGAAAAGGCTCGAAAAAGCTCGGCTATATTAAGCGGAAAAGGAAAAAATTTCTTGTCATTATTTCATGTTGACGCTAATCCATCCTTCTCCGGACACAAATTCCAATAACCCTTGTCTTTGAAGATGAATGAGATGGGCCAGAACTTCAAAAAAAGCTAGCGGATGCTGATCCAAAGGAAGATTTGGTTCAAATAGTTCAGGAACTAGTTCTAATGGCCAAATCGGTTTTTTCATCTTCTTCACGACACGATAAACCTCGCGAAGCCTCGCATCATGATGACGCAATAACTCCTTGATTCGCAACTCGAAATCCAAGATCCTTGCTCCAT
>JAJRXH010000238.1 GCA_024276395.1 archaeon | reverse complement strand
GATTGAAAGACGTCAGAGCTTGGTAGACTCCTTCAAGGCGGTATTATCTAACAAGGGCTGCCAATTGATGACCGGCGCTTCATTCTTGATTGCAGTGGGACGTGTCATTGATGCACGAGTGACTGCTAATGTTTCACCTCTTGTTTATGCCAATGGTGTATATTTCATGATTTCTTTCTATCTTGGCCTGATCATTCTTGCGAGAAAAAGAATGATTACCATTCATCAGGCCTTTTCTGGTGACAAAAAATATTTTCTTGCAGCAGCAGGTGCAAACGCTTATTCATACGTCTTTTTACTAATGGCAATTCAAGAAATCGAAGTATCCATTGCTGAACCATTATCAATGCTTTCGATTTTCGTGACTCTCATCTTATCACACGTTTTTCTCAAGGAAAATGCGAAAGCTAGGTTCATTGGTACTAGTCTCATGGTCATTGGATCGATGTTCTTGGTCATTAGCATGTAATTACTTCTTTAGACTGTTCATCGGTCTAAAATTTTCTTGGCAGTTGCCTTGCGTTCATCAATGCTGACAATCTTACCATAATTGGGTCCAAATTTATATCCAAAGCCGTCACCAAGCTTTCTTGGAATGATGTGCAAGTGAACGTGCGGAACTTCCTGTCCAGCATCCTTTCCATTAGCAATGATGAAATTAAAGGCAGTCACATCCGCAAAAGCTGTCTGAATTTGCCTCATTAGATCTCGTCCTATCTTGAAAAGATGGAGGTAGGTCGCTTCATCCAAAGTTTCAACCCGTTCATGGTGTTCTCGTGGAACTACCAAAGCGTGTCCTTCATTGACTGGCATGATGTCCAAGAAGGCTACAACGAGATCATCTTCATGAAGAAAGACAGCTTCCGCCTTACCAATGATGATCTTGCAAAAGATGCAATCCACCTGCTTCACCTGCCTTGCTTGATGCTTAAGTCGGTCGAATGGATGCTTCTACTTGCAGTGAAAACTGAGAGGATTTCCAAATTTTTCCTCATGAGCTATTGCAAGTAAAGGTTTTCTTTTCTTCTTTCCTCGTGGTTTTTCTTCTTCTGGAATGAAACCAAATGGCAGCACGGTGACTAGCTTGAAGTTACCAGTCATGGGAACGCCTATAATTTTCTTGGCCTTATCCCAAAAATTAGTGATCCAACAAGTCCCAATGCCATATTTCCATGCCACGAGGATCATGTTCTGAATCGCGCGAGCAGCATCTGATTCGAGTTTTGCATTTTCTAATACCACAGCAATAGCAACTGGAGCATCAGGAAGAAAATCCCCAGTGTACGTGCATTTAGCTAATTCTTTCAAGGTATCTTTGTTCCGAATCACGATGAAATGCCATGGCTGACTATTTTTTGAAGATGGAGCTAATCGTCCAGCTTCAAGGATTCGGCA
Organism: archaeon; assembly: GCA_024276395.1. Lineage (GTDB taxonomy): Archaea > Asgardarchaeota > Heimdallarchaeia > Hodarchaeales > S146-22 > JAJRXH01. Next base: position 602 of record JAJRXH010000238.1, on the reverse strand, counting down.
TAAAATCTCGTCTGGGATGGGATCAGGTTTAAACCACCTAATGGCCCGGCGTTTTCGGATTACTTCTTCCACATCCAGAATTTTTTTCTTTGTGTTCATTGGGTCATCACCATTGCTTTGGATTGGAAGTTTCGTATTTTGTCTTGCTTTTCATTCAATTTTCACCATTGCTGGCATGATTCTTTCATTCTTGCACTTGGGACAACGGGAGGGCGTTTTCAAGCTACGTGCATCAAATTCAAATTCGCAGCGCGTGCATCGAGGCGGGAGCACGTATAACGCCAAGGTTCTAGCACGTCGCAAGCTTTTTTGGAGATGTTGCAAGTCTTTTTCGATGGTTTTTTCATTCACTCCGAAAAAAGTTGATAACTCTTGCACGCTGTGGGGACGTTCTTTCAATAGGGTGACTAATTGTTCACGTCTCGTGCCTTCCATTGCTTTCTCCTTCTTTCACTTGATGATTGCTTGACCAATTAGTTAAACTCAAAGAAGGGATGCAAAAAGCTAAGGTAAGGTTAAGGTACTTACTCAATGAGTTGTTGACAAATCTTGTTGATTTCCCTGGCAAGTGGGTTATTCAAATCTTCCCGTGCCAAGTAGCG
>JAJRXH010000237.1 GCA_024276395.1 archaeon | reverse complement strand
ATTCTCATCTTCCAACTTGTCAACAGCGACACAAATAGAACAATCATGATCATTATCCAAGCAAATAGTCAGACCATCGAAATTACTACAACCCTTTACTTTAGCATAAATCCTTTGAAAGAAATCGAGATTTCTACTGAAATCGTCGGCGATCCCTCTCCCGGCGGTCAAATCATTTTGGTAGTAAGTGCTACAATTGATAGGAATGAAACAAATAGTAGCATCCTCCTAACTCAGAAAAAGAATAGCTTCGCCTACGAGAATTACACAGTAGTCGTTTCAATAACTTCCACCTTAAAGAATCAGACCGAAGTGTTGGAAACCTACGAGAAGACTCTGGATGTAAACGGAACCGCCGTTATTGGCCCGATCATAATCTCTAAACAGGCAGTCTCAATAAGTATAACCGTCAGAATCACAGGAATAGGAATCAAAGATTTGGAAAAACAATTCCCAACACTTCAAGTTGTGGATAACCAGAAGAATCTGGGAATGCACATACTAAGTTTGGGTAGAGAAGTTATAACTTCTGCTAGCATTGCGGCGATCTTTTCTGTATTGTTTCTCACCCTAGCGGTTGGTGGAGGAGTCTACCTTCTATATTCGAAAACACTGCTCATCCAAAGACAAAAAGAAAAAACTCTGGCTTTGCTCAATGAAATAGCAGAAATCAAAGCCATGGTCGTCGTCGACCGATCTCGAGGAGCTGCCGTATTATCTTACTATTTCGAAGAAACATTTGATATTAACCCCCAACTCATGGCGGGAATGCTACATGCTTTCACGCTTCTAGATGAAGAACTCGCAGACAACTCTAGTCAAGTAACGGTGGAAGGAGTTTACAGACTAGAGATTGGAAACAATTACATTGCAAGACTTGTAAAAGGAGAGTTCGATTATTATATTGTTTCCGGCAAACAAGTCAAAGTGTTCTTGGAAGGACTGGAGGAGTTTTCCGTCCATATAAATCAAAACTTTGCTCATGTCAGTGCTCAAGACATCTTAGATTATTCTCCTCTGTATGAAGATTACGAGAATATTCTTAGCTGGATTAATTCAACACTATACCCCTGGCTGTACTATCCGTTCAAGACCAACCAATCATTTGACAAAACATTTCTAGGACGCGATCAGAAGGCCCATAGAAAAATTCTAGAAGTCATTAGAAAAAATGACCAGATGTTGTTTTTAGAACTAGCTGCGATCCTCAAAGAAGAAATGGCGTTTCATGAAGTATTTTTCATACTAAAGGAATTATTCGTGATGAAAGCCTTAATCATACATCACCAAGAACACTATTTGCGTATTGGGTAGTTAGAGGAACAAGAAAAAACCATTCAAGTGTAGTAGTGCCAGAATCACTTCGAGTAATTGACACCGAGAAATTACTCGTGAAGAACGAGACCTCGTCTGCACCGAGATTCATCGGTTGTTAAATTTTTCTGAAATGAGACAAAGATAGGGCTTCAAGACGAAGCCCTGAGGTGTTTAAATGAATGAATTAAGCAAGAAATCAAGTCTACGAGCTAGGAACCTCTTGCTCAGCATGAGTTTGGGGATGTTCTTAATATTGCTTGTGGCTGCGAGCAACAACCCTATGATCTTCGTCATCGTTCCAGAAGGAGGCGGTGGCGGAGGTGGCGGTCCATCCCCCGTATTCATCAAGGGAGACGACTATGATGACATTACCAGATCTGAATCTGGGACCGGCGATGCGTTTTATGAGAGGATTACTCAATATGATTACGTAAAACTGGAGCTAAAGGCATCAGCGTACTGGGATCTCGTGCAACCCAGAGGAGGGTCTGCCGACATTGTCTTAACCTACTCTATTACTCCTTCGACGGCAGGCCTAAACTCATATGATCTTAAGACTACGTGGTATTGGATTGGTAGACTCTTTGATAATGATGAAGCTGGAGTTTTCGTCCAACTTAAAATCACAACAAGGATCTACTCAAGCGTCGAAGGTTTGGATATGCAAGATGTCAAGACCTGGGGCGGAAACGGAGCCAACGATTTCAGTTGGGATCAAGACGTAAGACTAACGCACTTCACCAACCTCCTATTAAGAGGGGGCGTGAAATACATCGTGAAAATAACTGTGCATGTAGAAGCTAACGGTGCATTTCCATTTTCAGGAACCGATTACGTTGATTTCATGGATGGAAGCAGAGAAATGAGACTAAAATTCGTCTACATTTTCCCATAATTCAATAACACAGCTCGACTACCTCTCTAAAAGTGATAAAAGGAGAAAGGCTCATTCCTTTCTCCCCTCTCTTCCTTGAAGTTGAATGAAAACGGTTCCACAAACAAGGCATATTCTCTCGCTTCAAGCAACTGTAATTAAAATGGCAAGCGAATAATGCAGAAGAGGTATGAAACAAGAATAAGGAAACTAGTTTTGAAATTGAAATTATGAATCTCAGATCTAGAGGGAATGGAGACATATAATCTGGTGAGACATATGGTACAAATAAATGGAATAGAATTATCCTGGTACGTTGGTATTATTGGTAACACTAGCTTTGCTAGTATTGCAATTTACTTATCAACAATCTTGTTCAAAAAGGGATACAAAAAGAAAGACAAAGTCTTGCTTGCGGGAAGCATCTCAATCGTTATATTTGCAACGATGTTACTGTCAATCGTCTGGTTATACCTATCTCAATACATCTCCAGAAAAGATTTTTCTTCGTCTGATACAAAATTGCCGTCCCTAATGTGGATGTTAAATATTGCATTCACAATGAGCATTGTCGCCACGTGCATAACAAGATTCGCTCAATGGGACAAGAAAAATTTAGCAGCGATGATGTTTCTATCCCTAGGATTGGTATGGAGTGGCATAGGGATGAATAACTATGTAGTTTACTGGAGAAATGGCGCAATTCTTGTTTATTACACCGATAAATCAGCAGAACAACTAAACGCTTACTTAACAATTCTAGGAATTGTTTGGGCAATTAGTCTTGTGATTTTTTACGTTCTAAATCTTCGTGAAAAAATTGCTTTAAGCATACATTCTAAGGAAAATCGTTTGACCCCACAGTTAAGGAAAGATTTCAATTCTGCATTGCTTCTGTTACTGTCAATTCTTTCTCTAGCTGGGATTTTTCTTATCCCTCGAACAGACCCTGGATCTGTAACTAATCCCGTAAATGTTAAAATCATTGGCTATTTCTTCTTCGGAGCTTTT
>JAJRXH010000236.1 GCA_024276395.1 archaeon | reverse complement strand
TAAGGCACTAGATTCGCGTCCCTTGGAAGTGAACCAGTTGAATTATAGTTTAGCGCGTCCTGATGTAGAAAAGACCTTTCTTCCTTATGCCAAACAAAATCAGGTGACTATCATGGCGTATTCACCACTGGCACAAGGATGGTTGAGTGGGAAATATTCTGTTGATCATTCTCCAGGTGGTGTCAGGCGTTTTAATCGGTTATTTCGGAAAAAAAACTTGAAACGTGGGCAGGTATTATTAGATGCTCTGAAGGAGATTGCAGAGAGGTATGAGGCGACAGCAGCTCAAATAGCTTTGAATTGGCTTGTAAAAGATAGGGAAGTTGTGGCCATTCCAGGTGCAAAGAACATTCAGCAATTAAAAGATAATGCTGCAGCGTTATCTTTTACTTTAGATGAGGAGGATTTTCAAAAAATAGAAGAGGCTCGATCGAAATTCAAGCCAAGGCTATTTTTCTAATCAATTGAAAATGAATCAAAATTCCTCGTGTTTCTTTCTTTTTTCTTCATATTGTGTTGATTTCTCGTAGATGGCATAATTTCTTGGACCTTCCCAAACAATGATTTTTTCGATGTGACCTTTGATTTTTTTCTTGACAAGACGATCTTGAAGCTTATGGTAGATCCACTTGGCGATGTTTTCTGTTGATGGGTTAATTGTCGTGAAAGGATCGATATCATTAAGATTTACATGATCTAGGTAGTTGCAGATGTCGTCAAGTTCTTTTTTTACTGAATAAAAATCAACGGCGAATCCAGTGGTATTATTTATGGACGTCGATGACACGAATGCTTCAACTTTCCATGAATGTCCATGTAAGGGCTCATCTGATCCATCATCTAAATAATTGCGAATGTAATGTGCTGATTCAAATAATCCCTCTACTCTGATGGTAAATCGTTCATTGGACACGTGAAACCCTCCTTGAGAAAAAAAAGAAAAAAAGTCATTATTATGCGTGAAAAAATTATTTTGTTGTCCTTTTACGGTTTTTTCTGGAACTAGTTAATTTTTTACTGCTTTTTGTTCGATTTTTTTCAATGAATTTTGTTTTTGTGGTGCTTATTGCTTCCAACTTTTCGATTCGGCTCGCTAGTTTCTTGTTTTCCTCTTGTAAGTCTTCAACCATTTTACGGAGTTTTTGGAGTTCTTCTGGTTTATCTAAACCTTGTTGGATGTGATGGATGGTCTTCTTCGCACCTCGGACAATTCTTCCTTCGGCCTCAATAGATGTCATTTTTCTGAGTGTTGGGATGAACCTTGGTTCCTTGATAGATTGTATTGCCTTTATTGCACTAATTTTCACGTAAAATTCTTTGTCTTCAAGCAATCGGCTTAAAGTGTTGAGAATGCTAGTCCTGTGGTGTGGCTTAGCTTGTGGATAAATCTGAGCAAGGGTTGAAACGGCCGTGGCACGTTTAAAGGCGTCATTACCATATTCAGTCTGTCGTAATACTAAATCGAGGATTTCGTCTTGCAAATCTTCGACCTCGAAGAGTTTTGAAATGCCTTGTAGGGTCATTCGTGCAATGATTTCATTCCATGAAGTCTTTTCGATGAACTCTTTTATTAGTGGGAATGCCTCCTTGGTTCTTGATGAACATAAGGCCATTCCCATGGCACCTTCAACGAAATAACTCTCATCACCCTTTTTGGCTTTGGGTGCCACGATATCATATATACGCTTTCCGTGGAAGCTTGCTAAGGCTTCATAGACTTGTCTCCGCACTTTTGGATGCTTGATGGATACTGCCGATGAAAGAATTTCGAAGGATCTGTCCGTTCCCAAAATAGCTAATGCCTTTGCTATTTCGGCTCGTACTCCCCAAAATTGTGAATCATCAAGTAATGATTCTTGTAAAGCCCTTAAACCATTTTGTGTACCTTTTTTGGCCAGAGCTTGAGCAGCTCGAATTTTTCCAATGATGTTTTGGTCATTTTTCAATTGATAAATGAACATGTCTTCTGGTTTTTCAAGATCTAGGCTCATTAGAAGGCTATAGTCGGGATCAATTCTGATATCAACAGGAGGCCTTTCGAGAGGAACGTACAAGTTATAAACAGGCTCTTTCATTCGTATGACGAATCGTCTTTCATTTTCATTGTCATCAATGATGCTAATGGTGATGGGATGAAGAAATAGCGGCGTTAAATCCGTGATTTTTTGTGCTTGTTTCAGTTGAATGTGGATGACTTTATTATCAGGGTCATAACTGTACTTTGCCTTGATTTCCGGATATCCAGCCTTGAAGAGCCATTGATCGAAAAACCAATCAAGCGGATCTCCGATTACTTCTTCAATTGCCCTTTGGAGATCTACTGTTTCAACAATACCGTGGGCATTCTTGGTCAAGTAAACGTTGAGAGATCTCCACCAGTTTTCTTCGCCAATTAATCGGCGTAGCATATGAAGGCGACACGCTCCCCCTGGGTAGAGGTGCGCATCAAAAATGTCGATCGGCATCTCAAATCGATTGTGAACAATGGGACGACGATATCTTTTATCTTCGCTAAAATATGCTTGTTGGTCTTGATATACCTCATAAAGGAAATCATCCTTTCCTTCGGATATTTCTGTCCAGATGGCACTCATATAAGTGGCAAAACTTTCATTTAGCCAGGCATGTGACCAATGCTTGCACGTGAGAAGATCTCCAAACCATTGGTGTGCAAGTTCATGGGAAACCAGTCCGTCAGATTTGAAATCGATGGCAGCTCTTTCGTCATGGAGCGTGCGATCTGTTTGCGTGGTTGCTGTGGTATTTTCCATTCCCCCAAAAATGAAGTCTGTTACCGCAACTTGGGTATATTTTGGATACGGAAAGTCTACACCAAGTTTCTCGCTAAATGCTTTGATCATTTCTGTTGTTCTACCGAATGAACGTCGTCCTTCTTCTTCTCTTCCTGGCACCACGTAAAAATTGACTTGAGTGTTCTTGTATGGTTCTAACTCGACCTTGCTGAATTCTCCAACCACTAAGGTGATGAGATAGGTTGGTAGGGGTTGTTCCATTTTCCAGTGATACGTAACTTTTTCTTCATTTTCCTCTTGCGTGTTGATTAAGCTGCCGTTGGAAATGGCTAATAGGCCTTTTTTAACAGTAAATATTCCTTCGTATGTAAATTTAACGTGAGGATGATCGTGACAAGGTATCCAATATTTCGCATCTTCATCTTGATTTTGGCTCCACAGGTGTTTTGGCTTGTGAGGATGTGCTGCATCTGGAGAGATGAAATATAAACCGGCTGAAGGATCATTGCACTCGTACTCGATGATAAGCGTGATTTCCATTCCTTTCTTGTAGGGACGTTCGAGCAAAACTGTTAAATTCTCGTCAGTCGTGAAGAAATCTAGATTTTTATTGTTTTTTTCCTTCAGAATGACCGAATTTATCTGATTTCCCATGGAATCAAAGACGATGTTCGTGATCTCGTCTTTTAGGATTTGAATTACGTGTGTAACGGATCCTTTCACCTTTTTTTCATCAAGGTCGACTTCTAATGCTAAAATCAAATGTTTTGTTTTCCATAATAATTCTGGGGGATATTGAATTGGATCCCCAGGTAGATTGAATGCCTTTTCCTTCTCTTTGATGTTAAACCCTTGATAAAGTTTACCTAACCCGTACTTGCTGCAATTTAATTCTTCCAAGAAATCTGCATGGTTCATTTCTTCATTCCTCGTCTTTTATAGTTAAGTTCACGCATAATATGTTTATCCGATCACAGCAATAAAAATAGTGTTGATTTGTGTTTCGGCTCGTGCCAACTAACTGAATGCTTAAAACTCTTGCATTACAAGGGACGGTTGAGATTGATGGCGATGTAATACTTGAGGAACGGGATCATCATGAATATCTCAGAAATCATTGGATATGTAAGGTTATTTTCTTATTTTTCCTTGACAGCCTTGGTCTTCATTGTTTCTTTTGTACCAATGACCTATGGATTATTTGTGATCATCGAAAATCATGATTGGATGATCTATTTGTTCTTGCCACTTGTTTTTGTTGGACTATATCTGGTGAGCTGCCTTATTTTTGTGGTGATACATTCTAAAATCATCATTCCCCTCACGCTGCCGTCCCTGAAGCCCGGGTCTTATGAACTGGATTCAATGGAGGCTAGATTACAGGGAGTGAGATTATATGCAGATAAAATCATTCAACATCTTTTACGCGTTTTGAACTTCATTCCTTTCGTTAATCAAAAGTATCTGATCATTTTTTTCTGCAAATTTTATGGCCTAAAAGTGGGGAGAAATTGTTACTTGTCCACGACCGTTCACTTTGATAGTGCCTTGTTGGAAATTGGTGAAGATTGTTTCATTGGGTTAGATGCGGTGTTGTCTTGTCACATCACGGAGAGTAGACGCTTGTACATTAATCGGGTTATTATCGGTAATAATGTGACAATTGGAGGGAAAGCAATCGTCACGCCTGGGGTAGTGATAGAAGACGGTGCTATCGTTGGTGCGCATGCGTTCGTGCCAAAAAACCTCAGAATAAAGAAGGACCAAATATACGTGGCAACTACACCTCGTGTTCTAGAAAAAAGAAGAGTCCAACAAGAAATAGAAGAAGATTCGTCCTCACCTCTTTCAAAAGATCAACTGGAAAAGTTCGCGCTCTAGTTCTTTCCATGTCGAACGAGGAAAAGACAACGTGATGTAAGTAGTTCGACCTCGTTTTCGTCTTCTTGCATTTCTAGGATCTTTCTTGACATCTATTTTTTTCTTAATGAGGCCTCTTCTTGCTAATTCTTGGATGATTTCCCAAAATCGAGTGTATTTTAGTGGTGTAACTCGCATCTGATGGCATGTTTCCTCATATTTCTTTTTGATCTCTCTTGTCGTGAGAGGTGTTTTTCCATTAGTGCTTTTTTTTACTATGGAATAGAAAACAAGTAATTCTTGGAACTTCAGTGACTTGATGAGTGAACTGTTGATGTACAACTTTTGTTTCGTCATTTTCATTACTTCTTGAATGATTTCTGGCGTGATGAATTGCTGTCCATTCTGAGAAGCGATGATTCCACTTATTCTTAGCGTTTCTAAAAGTAACTTGCAATTTCCTTGATGAAATTTCCATTGTCTAGTTAAGAATAATAAACTATCTTTTTTTATCGTTCCAGGAATGAACGCTTTTTTTACTCGTGCTTGCAGAATGGAGATTAGCTCTGTTTCGTCATAGTTGTCAAAAATGATGATGTTCTTGTGAAGTGATGATAACGTGGAAGAATCTAATTGCTCTAAAATTTGGAGTTTTTTGGTGATCAAGATGAGATGAAACCCGTGGTTATGGTGATGTTGTTGGTTAGCTTCCCAGAAACGGACCAATTGGTATAAGATTTCTGGGTCAGAGTGAATGAGCAATTCAACATCGTCAAGTGTCATGATTAGATGGAGCTTCCGTATCATTAGGATGTGATGGAGTTTTTCGATAATTTCTGCAGTAGAGAGGCCACGTTTTGGGAACCATTTCACTAGTTGTCGCATCACGTGATTCATTAACTCGTAACTAGAGCGATGTTGACTGCAGTCGATGTGGAGGTAGGTGACATTTATGTGATGACGTTTGGCAAATACCGTGATGCTTTTTCCAAAAGTTTTTGCCACCAAGGTCTTACCAGTGCCAGAATTTCCTACTAAAACTAAGTGCGATTGGATGTTTTTTTCCTTTCGAAATAAACTTTTGAAATGGTCAGCTATCTTTTTCAGTTGTTTTTTTCTGAACAGAATTTCTTGAGGGAAGTATGAAGTTGTAAGTGCCGTTTCGTCTAGAAAGACGGTATTTTTATTGAGCATGTTTCCCAGGAGCGTGTCGATGCTTGTCACTAGTGTCACCATAAATGTCATCTTTAATCGAGCTTAAATGAACACAAACTCACCCACCATTAAAAGAAAACCTTTGTCCTTCGTTGTCATGCACGGGCGTGTTAGGTGAATGATATCTTTCTAAATGTCTTTCAACATTGTCGTGGCAAGATAGAGAAGCAATGGCTTTAAATTCTTGCAAGCATCCTCATCGAGAGGTAAATTATTCTAATGGTGTCTCTGCCTATTATCAAATTCCATCAAGCATGAAAGTTTGTTAGAGTAAACTGGTGGGTACGTGATGGCAAAAAAGAAAGAAGTAAAATCAATAGAAGATTTACCGGGAATTGGCCCCTCAACACTGAAAAAACTACAGGAGAATGGATATACAACCATTGAGTCCATTGCAGCGGCTACAGTTGCAGAATTGTCATCCATAGGTTCTTTAGGTGAGAAAACAGCTCAAAAAGCAATTGAAGCGGCACGACAAATTTTGGGTTTTACTTTTGAAACGGCAGATCTTATTTTGGAAAAAAGGAGGCAGTTAGTTAGAATTACTACAGGTTCTGGTGATTTGGACAATTTATTAGATGGAGGGATTGAAACAGGATCAATCACGGAATTATATGGGGAATTTAGGGCTGGAAAGACGCAGTTAGCACATCAGATTTGCGTGAATGCTTTTCTTCCTCTTGAGCAAGGGGGCACCGTGAAAGAATCTCCAGATGAGATTAGCGTGGTGTACATCGATACTGAAGGGACTTTCAGGCCAGAAAGAATTGTATCAATGGCAAAGAGATGGGAAGATTTCTTAAATCCTCAAGATGTGCTAAAGAGAATTAAAGTTGGAAGAGCATTTAACTCTGATCATCAAATGGTTCTAGTTGACGAAGTGTCGCGTTTTGCCAAGGAAGAAAACGTGAAAGTATTGGTCGTGGACTCTCTCACGGCTCATTTCCGTGCTGAATTTGTTGGAAGAGGAACTCTAGCAGAAAGACAACAAAAATTGAATTCACACATTCATACATTGCAAAAATTGTGTGCATCTTATCATATGGCTATCATTGTGACGAATCAAGTGCATGCCAAGCCCGATATGTTTTTTGGTGATCCTACAGCGCCTGTGGGGGGTCACATTGTTGGCCATGCGGCTCAAACTCGAATTTACTTGAGAAAATCTAAAGGTGAACGACGAATATCTCGTGTTGTAGATTCACCCTTGTTAGCTGAAGGAGAAGCCGTGTTCATGCTTACTGAACAAGGAATTGTAGATGCGACATGAAATTAGGAAATGTCGTCTTGATTGACAAGGCGAGAGGGCATCTCCTTGTATGATTGAGAATTCCTGCAAAGTCGGTTGTTTCTGAAAAAAGGAATGAAAGGTTTAGAACGGGTTCTCGGGATCCTTTTGATAAAATTTGCAGCGGGATATAAAAAAACCAATCTCTATTTCAGGATCGTTATCCTCAATGATTTCAATTAAGGTAGTATAGACGGCACAACTTTCGTCACGGGCTTTGATACAGCTCCAACAGAGGTGATCAGCTTCATAGGTGAATTCAACAATTAATTGGTCTTTTTCCCCTAGCTGCTTGCTTTCTTTTTTCAATATTTTTGTTTCCAACACGTCATCTCCTTTTTGGTAAGTTTTGCATCTTTATCAATCTAATATTTATATCCACTTATTTCTTCGGGTGTAAATTCGACACCTAGTCCCAACGCAATTCGGTTTACAAAGTTGAAATAACTGGTGATTAAGGTAATGTCGAGGATGTCTCTATCGCTGAATCCAATCTCCTTTAGCTCTTGGATGTCGTTTTCAGTGATCTGGTCTGGTGTCTTGGTAAGTTTCATGGTATGTTTGATCATTACCTTACTTTTTTCTGGAAGATCGAAAGAAAGTGGATCATTGATGAATTCTTTGATTTTTTTCTCATCTTTCCAGTAGAAGTTGAGTGCTTCTCCATGATGTAACTTGCAATAATCACAGTTATTAATGGCAGAAACAGCAGTGGCAATTAATTCTCGTTCTTCTCTAGTCAAATTAGATCGTCCAAACATCAGATTCACGTATAAGGCCAGGTGAGTTTCCATTGATCTTGGATTCAAGCTATGGATTTTCATAATATTTGCTATTTTCCCCCGTTCACCTTTGATTTTCTCGTAAATTCGTTTTAAACTTCCACTAGCTTCATCTTCTTCTATTACATTTATCCAGGGCATTTCAATCACGATTCCAATAGTTGTTCGTTAATTAAACACATATTTTGGGTCCAGAGTATCTGTTGCTCATCGCAACATCCACGTGAATCCTCTTTTTTGTGGTGATACTTTCTTGTAAATGATTCCTTCTCGTTCTAATTTTCGGAGAACGAGTGGTATCTTGTCCTTGCAAGTAGCATCTTGGGCCGTGACGTATTCCATTATTTCCATTGTCGTCGGAGGGTCCTCTGCTCTTTGTCGAAGAAACTCCAAGATGTATTCTTTTGAAGGTAACTCATCTACATTCACGAAATACATCCCCATTTTAGAGTAGTACTGATTAATGCTCGCGTGATATCAGGTTAATGGTTTAAATCAATTTAAATTTAAATAAATGTTGTTCTTTTGAGATTTAATGTCGAAATGATCGATATTTACTGAATATTAGTGGAATGCCATGTTCGTTGGCTGCCTGAATTGATTCAGGATCTCGAATGGATCCACCAGGTGCAATGATTGCTCTGATTCCGACAGAGGCTGCGTGATCAACGGAATCTCGAAAGGGAAAGAACGCATCCGAGGCAAGAACAGCGCCTTGCGTGCGCGTCTCTGCTTTTTCACAGGCATACTTCACGGCATCAATCCGGCTTGTCTTGCCAGAGGCACAACCCAGCGTTTTGGTATTGATGGTGACCACAGCAGCGTTTGATTTAAGATTTTGAACTATTTTCCACGCAAATAGCAAGTCTTCGATATCTCTTTTGGTTGGTTGTGTATCACTAACCACTGTAAGATCGTCCTGAGTAAGTACATGGTCATCAAAATCTTGTATCATAAACCCATTCGGTAGCATTGTGATGTCAAACTTCGGAAATTCGAATTCATCTTCCAATTGAAGCAGCATGATGCGTTTTTTTCGACTGAGAATTTCAAAAGCATCATCTTCATAGCCAGGTGCAATGATTCCGTCCACGAACATCTGGTGAAGATGTTTTGCGGTGGCGTGATCAATGATTCGGTTGAATCCCATGAAACTTCCATAAGCTGATAATCTATCCGTATCAAAAGCATCTAGAAAGGCTTGTTCTAGTGTGGGGGCGGAAGCAACCCCACATGGACTGGTGTGCTTGATGATTGCTGCAGTTGGTTGATCAAATAATCTAAGAATTCTTAATGCTGTCAAGCAGTCTAGGAGGTTATTGTATGATACTGGCTTTCCATGTAACTGCCGAAAAAAAGGTTTTTTGTCCTTTTCTAGTAGATAATACCAGGCTTCTTGATGTGGGTTTTCACCATATCGCAATTCGTGGGATTGAATCCCACTCATACTGAAAACACGACCCCAGTGAGCCATTTTCTCACATGTATCTGGAATCCAGACCATTCGTTCCTTGAAATGACGGTAAATGGATAAATCATAGAGCATTACTTGTTCGAAAGCTTTAGTGGCCAAGTAATGTCGAGCCTCTAGGGGAATGTCCTTGGAATCTTTTAGATAACTGATGATCCAGTCATAATCCTTGGGGTCAGTGATGACGAGCACGTGTGGATAGTTTTTTGCTGCAGCTCTCACGAGAGTAGGGCCACCAATATCTATCCATTCAAGTAGCTCATCTTCTGTTAGATGTTGTCGTGCTTGTTCTTCAAATGGATAGAAATTACAAAGGACAATATCAATTAAGGGTATTTTAAGTTGTTGTAGAGCTATTAGAT
>JAJRXH010000235.1 GCA_024276395.1 archaeon | reverse complement strand
TCATGAATTCATTGATGCTTCCTTTTCGGCCTTCGGCTCTTTCGAATACTTCATCTAGGATACGATCTAATGTCCTTCGTATTCGAGTTTGAGTGCTTTGCTTGGAAACAAGCTCCTTGAGATCCACCTTGGCTGGGTCAAAATAGACTACGACGATGGGAATGGTCAGAATGTACTGCTCCTCTACTGGACGAAAGATGATGGCACATAACCCAGATCTGGATATGAATCCCTTGAAATGGCTCAACGTTGCAGATTTTACAATATCTACCACGATGATATCATGTAGAGCTGTTAAAGTCCCTCCCGTGAGGCGTGCCACGTAATGATTGGGAAAAATGATGCTATCTGGTGATCTTGCTGTCAACGGCGGCATGATCGGCACGACAGTGGCATGATCACTTTCCAGAACATCAAGTACTCCTCTAAAGTCCATTGCTAATGCCAGCGAGATCATGTAATCCCTATTTCGCCGTGAAAGGTTTGCCCAATTGCTATGAAACCCAATGAGCTCTTTTTGTCCTCGCAATATGCACACTATGGCATAATTGTGTAATTTCTCTTCCAATGAGTTCTTGCGCTGAAGACATTGGAGTTCTGGAAATTCCACGACAATATCGTCCGACATTGTTTAGATCCTACCTCAATTCACGCCTTAACGAGTGATGATGACCATCAAGTTCAAGAATGGATAAAATTCAGTTATTTAAATAGCTTCTCATTGCTGCTGCCAGAAGTCGCGTGCCTCTCAAGTCGAATCACGAGAGTGCTGATGGATAAATACGCAATGCTCCCTAAAAAGTCCGCAAATATGTCACCCCATTGAAAATTAGATTTTCCCAGAAAGGTATCAATCACGATATTTCCCGTGAGAGGCGTGATTTCTTGAAGAATTTCAAAGGAAATGGCTGCTCCTAATGCGAGACACAAGGCAAGCATTCGGACTTTACGTCCACTATAATGCCTAGGTAACAGTTTGTGAGAAAAAAATTCTAAGATGGCCATGACGAACACTCCTTTTAAAAAGTGTGCTTGCCAAGCTTGCGTATCTGGAAAAGGAACGATTTCTTGTTGGAGAATGAACAATAACTCAAAAAAAATGAGCAAGGGGAAAGCTAATATGAGTTGATGTTTTAACAAGGAATCCGATTTTCTAATGATTAATGGCATGATCACTCACAAATTGAAGCATCACTGGACCAAAAAATAATAAATAATGAAGAGAATGATTTAATTGATGGGCGAAATCATCCCTTCATTCTACTTTAAGAATGTTGCTTATGGGTCTACGTGCCGCAAGGTAGACCGAAAGGAGTGCACCAAAAATGATGGCAATGGACACCATGCCTAGATAAAGGAGCGTCTCATTAAACGGGAAGATTATTCTCATGGGAGGAACAGCAGAAATACTGATGAAAGTCAGAAACAAGTTCATGAAGATCTGCAAGGAGACCGTGCCTGCAGCAAGACCAAATAACAAGGAAATTGTCGAAAAGGTGACATTACTCACGATACTAAATTGAAATAACTGTTTTCTGGACATTCCTAAGGTTCGTTCAACTCCCATATCTTTCCAACGCTCTTGCTGATAGATGGCAGCAAACAAAAGGATGGTCAATGCATTCAGAGCCATAGTATAAAGAATGATGCTGTTATTCGATCCGATGATGGCGCGAAAGCCGAGATCGTCGATCGTCGGTAATTCATCAAAAACTGATTGATAAGCCAACTTGAGGTTCCTTAGGGCTTGAGTAAATTCGTCAGCATTTCCAGATTTTAATTTCACGTAATATCCTTCAGTCACCTGAACCCCTGCATTTTCTTGTTCAATATCAGAAAAGACATTTGCCTGTTTCAAGGATAAGTACAATGTCAGATCTGCAACGAGTACCAAGTTAACATCTTCCAAATCCCGAAACTTGTAGTTGTAATCGATGGGCGCTTCACTAAAATCAACATGATTGGGCCAATAAGAGAATTCATCGATCAAGTTCAAGGTAAGAGACGACAACAGCGAACTGGATGGAACATAAGGAGAATTAATGGTTATCTTACTAGGTACCGAGATGTTAAGCATGTCTTTAGAGAGTTTCGAGACAAAGGCAGAATTATTAGGATCCTTGGACAATTCCTGTAAAGCTTTCTTCATTCCTAAATGAGGAAAACCATAACTTGAACGGTAAAATCCAACATCCGCGAAATTTGAGGAATTAATGAACATGACCTTAATTTCACTGAAACGTTCCATGCTGTCTGCCAAGCTTCCTCCCATGTACATGCGAACTTTAGACCAACCACTGAGTTCAAACTGAAAATCAGAAAGGTTCTGACGAAGTTGTTGCTCAAAAATGGGATCAATGTCGTGGTAAATTGCAAAATCACTGCCTACTTGATAATATGCTCTATCTTTACTGTAGTTAATGAAATTGGCTGGAATCCCAGCTAGTATTAGGGCCAAGCTAGTACCAAGTGCAATCACTAAAACGGCTCTCCGAACAACGTGTTTTCTACGACTTAAATCCTTGAATGACAAGGTAATGATGCTTTTATCGATCTTTTTCCCAGCCAAGTCAAGGCCATTGAGCATCAAGGGAACCAGTCGACTCAAGAACATGATGCCACCAACCAGTAGGACAATGGGCGAGGGAAGCATTAGAAATGAAAATATCATGACGAGAAACACTGGAATCTTGAGGAAAATGAGAGAACGCAAGCTAACGAAGAAAAATAAACCAACTACGCCCCAAATCAAGAGAATGATGTCAATATTCTTTCGTTTCCAATAAGGATCGCTATCTTGAATGGCTTTTTCGGTCTCACGGATTTTAATTCGTGTTAATCTCTTGATGGTCAGTCCACGCAATAAAATACCCAGGAATAACCCTAGAATGACCAAGAGTGTTAACATGTTTGTAGGTACAATTAATGGAACAGGAGCTGCTCCAAAGTCAAAGTTCCCTCTGGAGGTAAGCGCAACGAAAGCTAAAGGATGTGCCAGCAGAAATCCAATAAGAGAAGCCAAGAATGAAAAAACGATTAAATCCATCAAAAGAAGATGTAAAACTTGTCGATTAGACATCCCCCGTGTCTTGTAAATACCAATTTGTCGAAATAAGGATTTCTTTATTAAATTTATGGCAAAATTCCCAGCAAATAATCCTAAAATGACAGCCGGTATTCCTAATAAGGTCGAAAAGATGACTGTTCCGTAAAAAATTGCTTGAGCCGAGTTAATTCTTGATGAGAGGGATTTCTCATCGTTTTCTACCCATATCTCTTGGGAGAGGAAGGAATTTTCATTAAAAGCGCGATTTATGGATTCGTTGATGGTACTTGACACTTTAGCAACGACTTTCCTCCATGCCTTGGCAAGAGCTCCTAATCCCTTTTGGGAATAAACACCAAGGTCAAGAGACACGTCAAAATTAATAAAAATTTGTGAAAATAAACCAGGATTAAGGAGATAGTTAAAATAGGATGCGGAATGTTCCTTGTAAAAGATGCCAAGAATGTCATACAGATCTTCTAGAGGATAAACAACCATCAAGAAAGGATAATTAGTAATTGAATCTGAGAGATAGTGCAAGAAGAACTTGTAAATTGGGGATAAATCCAAGCGATTAAGGTATTCCAAGTCAAAATATCCACTTGTCTTCGGAATGAATTGTTGTTCAATTTTTCCAATGGTAAACTCAAGGAAGCGTGACTCACTTATCCTTTCGGGTTTTGCAAATAAGGTCACGTTGTCCCCAACTTTCAGATTTGAGGTTGAAAACTGCCGTGAAAGATAATGATTAGGAATGACAGAGCTATTGGGAAATGGTGTATCTTCTGGAAGGGGATTGATATCTTCAGACCCTAACCCAACTGAGAAGATGATGGATTGTTCATCTTCTTGAATGGTTTCATATATTCTGCTAGGAAGTCCTATCACTTTTACCTCGTAAAATTGATCTTGATTTGCTGGTAATGTCATGTACAAGTTGAGAGAAAAAATTAAGTCAACTTTCACATCTTGATATTGAAGTTCAGAGGCTCGAGCAATCTCCTGAAAATCATCTTTAAGGAGATCAACAAGAGAATTCAGATCATGAGAGAAACCTTTTCCAGCCAGAACAGCATCTGCTCGATCGAGATAAGATTCTATTAGCAAGTCTTTCTGCCATCCAGACTCGAAATCTTGATTCGATTCTATAGATGCAAAAGAAAAGGAATTACTGACGATTAATATCTGGGAAATCATCACCAACACGAGCATGATGCTTAGAAGGGTAATGAGAGCCCGATGCCAATTTGCTCTTAGGTGCGTGAGCATCAATGATATTGTTGATTCTACCGTGGAAGTGACTGACATGGTTCATCCCACTTGATGCCTCTAAATGATTTTATTAATAAGTTCAGTTTGAGGTAGTGAACCAGAGAGAACAAGGTGTTTGACACGTGTTAAATGGATGACACGTGATTTCTTTTTCTCACCAAGTGAAATAACGTGAATTATTACCTAACCAATTACCACGTACCATCTTGATTTTAATTTTGGTTAACCACACCAAATTTTCTTCTTACCAAAAGAATTTTAATGAATTAAACGTAAGTTTGCATGTAATCTACTCAAAGCGCGTTTTTGATGAGGTGTCGAGGTAATTGGCCCGGGCTAAAAGTAAGAAATCAAAAAGTGAATCCTCTACAACTGAAATGATGTCAGGCGCCACTAGTGCAGACGATAAACTAACACAAGATGACCGATGGGTCGTCTTGAAAGCCATGTTCGATGAACTGGGACTAGTCCGACAACATCTTGACTCTTTTAATCGTTTCATTGAAGAGGGAATCCATAAGATAGTTGCAGAAATGAATAAAATTGAACCAGATATAGCCGATTTTTATGTCAAGATTGAAGGCATCGAAATCGGTGATCCCGTAATCCGCGAAGCTGATGGATCAAATCGAGAAATTTATCCAATGGAAGCAAGAATTCGAAATTTAACCTATGCTGCCCCTCTTACCTTGAAAATTCGGCCTGTAACAGTCGAATCGGGAATTGAACGGGAAGGAGAAATCACGGAAGCCTTCATCGGGCGACTACCCATCATGCTCAAATCGAAAAAATGTCGCCTTCACGGTCTTTCGCCAGAAGAACTCATTGAAGTTGGTGAAGATCCTTTCGATCCTGGAGGATACTTTATCATTTCTGGATCAGAGCGTGTCATCGTCACGCAAGAATACTTGCTTTCCAACCGAATTTTGGTGGACTATGCCGGTAAGACACCTGCTACTGCCCGAGCAAAGATCTTTAGTACCGTGGAGGGATTCCGTTCTCTAGTGACCGTTGAACGGTTAAAAGATGGACGATTAATGGCAAATTTCTTCTCTATTCCCCGAAGATTACCATTTTCCATTCTAATGAAGGCATTAGGGGTAACTAGCGACTTCCAAATTGTCCAAATGATCTCAGATGACCCAGAAATCATCCAAGAACTACTTCCCACCATTGGTGATGGCGCCGAGATTACAAGCCAAGAGGAGGCCTTAGACTATATCGGAAAAAGAGTTGCCGTCGGACAAACTCGTGATTATCGTATCTTGCGTGCTCAGACAGTTCTGGACAATTACTTGCTTCCTCACATCGGAAACACTGAAGACAAGCGCTTGCAAAAGGCCATGTATCTTGCCCAAATGGCACTACAAGTCATTCGCTTGGACCTCGGAAAAAGACAGCCCGATGACAAAGACCATTACGCCAATAAGCGTCTAAAGCTCGCAGGCGAAATGCTTATGGATCTCTTCCGCGTCACATTTCGTTCCTTGCATAAAGATATCCGTTATCAACTCGAAAAAGGTGCACGCCGCGGACGAATCCCCAGTCTCAAGAACGCCATGCGTGCGGATGTCGTCGAACATCGCATTAGGCACGCTCTCGCAACTGGCAACTGGGTTGGTGGAAAGGCTGGAGTATCCCAACTACTTGATCGCATGAATTATATGAGTTGTTATAGTCACTTACGACGTGTTGTTAGTCCTTTAGTTCGATCTCAAGCACACTTCGAGGCACGTGAACTACATGCTACCCATTGGGGTAAAATTTGCCCTGCTGAAACTCCAGAAGGTCCGAATTGTGGACTCGTGAAGAATCTGGCCTTACAGGCAAGAATCTCCCAGGGTGTAACTGACGAAGAAAAAGAAACATTAATGGAATTCCTTCAGTCTTGTGACTACATTGATCCCATCATCATTACCCCAGAACAAGTACAAATTGATCACCAAGGTGGCCGAATTTTCATTGATGGCACGTTGTACGCTACTACGAGAGAACCTCAAAAACTAACACGAGAAATCGTAGAAGCAAGACGTCGTGGCGAATTAAGTACCGAAATTAATGTCAGTTATAACGATCAAGAGCATTCCGTGATCATTAATACTGATGGTGGACGTGTAAGGAGACCACTCATCATCGTGAAAGACGGTAAGCCTCTCTTAACCAAGAGACACATACAACTTATCAAGCGTGGCGTGATGCAATGGAGCGATCTCATCAAGGAGGGCGTGATTGAATATCTTGATGCTGAAGAAGAAGAAAATAGCTACATTGCGCTCTGGGTAGAAGATATCACGACAGAACACACGCACTTGGAAATAACACCAGCAGCCATCCTTGGCATCTGTGCTTCCGTGATTCCGTTTGCCGAACACAACCAATCACCACGTAATACTTATGAGGCAGGTATGACTAAACAAGCAATCGGCTTGTACGCATCTAATTTCAAGTTTAGAGCAGATCGACGATCTCATCTCCTACAAAATCCACAAAAACCATTAGTTGGTAGTAGAGCGCTCGATGTCATCGGATATAACCAACGTCCTTCAGGGCAGAATATGGTAGTTGCCTTTATCTCCTATTATGGGTGGAACATCGAAGATGCCATCATCATCAACAAGGCAAGCATCGAACGAGGTCTTGCTCGAAGTCACTTCTTTAGATCTTACGTCGCAGAAGAAAAGAAATATCTCGGTGGACTAGAAGATAGATTCGAAATTCCCCAAAAAGGAGTGCGTGGATATCGAGCTCCTCACTTGTATCGCCATCTAAGCGAAGCAGATGGCATCGTGGAACCGGAGAGTGAGGTAACTAGCGGTGACGTGCTCATTGGCCGAACTTCCCGATCTCGGTTTATTGAAGAATTCATCGATTTTGAGTCACCTACACCACAACGACGGGAAAGCAGCATTGCTATGAGAGCTGGTGAACAAGGTGTTGTTGATAGCGTCATCCTCACGGAAACCACTGATCTCTCTAGATTAGTCAAGGTTAAAGTCAGGGATCAGCGCATTCCAGAATTAGGTGACAAGTTTGCTTCACGGCACGGCCAAAAAGGAGTCATTGGTTACATCGCTCCCCAGGAAGATCTGCCATTCACGGAAGATGGCATCGTACCAGATTTGATTATCAATCCCCACGCCATCCCGTCCCGAATGACCGTGGGACAAATTCTAGAGAGTATGGCTGCCATCATCGCTGCCATGACTGGAAGAACCTTTGATGCCACTGTCTTTGAAGGACCCAATCCAGATGAGATCACAGAAACCTTGAGAAAACTAGGATTTCACCCGAAAGGGGAAACTGTCATGTACGATGGCATTACTGGACGACTGATGCCTGCCAAGATTTTCATTGGACCAACTTACTACCAGAAACTCCACCACTTAGCAGCCGATAAGATGCATGCCCGTGCTCGTGGTCCTGTCCAAATCCTTACTCGTCAGCCTACGGAAGGACGTGCACGAGAAGGTGGACTACGATTTGGAGAAATGGAAAGAGATGTCCTAGTTGCTCATGGAACAGCGCTATTGCTCAAGGAAAGACTATTGGATGAAAGTGATCGCTTTGAGGTCTTTATTTGTGACAACTGTGGACTCTTGGCCTATTATGATGCAAGACGTAATGTGGCCGTATGTCCAGCCTGCGGACCAGAATCGCCCATTTCAAAGATCGCCGTAGCTTATGCTTTCAAGTTACTTCTTCAGGAATTAATGTCTCTTACCATCAAACCTTCTATCCTTATGAAGCGTCCAACTGAAGATCTTTGAAGTTTTCGACATTTTTTCTCATTTTCTCATTTTTTCATTGATATTCACGCCATGAAAATGGTTTTTCTAACATTCCCAAGCAATGTTAGAAAAAGCCTACATCAACACCATTTTCTACTTTCCTCAGAAAAGACGAATTCACTTTTCCGTGGGAACTAAAAACTAGGCTTACTCTTTGCGCTAGTCTTGATGCGCGATTGCTGAAAGTTGCTGAATTTAGCCAATTTTTTATTCTAATCAGCGTGCAAGTATGATGGACAATGCCATATAACTTAATCCCACGCTAGTTGGCACGAGAAGATTATCATCGAGCCATTGCCCTAACATCTCACTCAACATTGCAACGAGGCTAACAACGATGGAGACAAGAACATCGTGCGTGGTAATGATGGATAAAATCATCGTGCTTACAAAAAAACTAAAAGATCCTTCAACAGTTTTATTTTTCAAGAATGGTACTTTCTTTTTTCCCAAATATTTCCCCACGAGCGTTGCCACAGAATCTGAAACGGTTAACACGATGCTCCCGAGAAAATATGCCCTCTGAGTGAAAAAGAATACAGCAAGGAAAATTCCCAAGGTGAAAGTAATGGCTCCACGTCCCGGGAAGGTTTTCAAATCTCTTTCGCGATCAAACAACAAGAGCATTGTCGTGATGATCGGGAGATGACGAAATTTAGCTAGAAGTGACAAGAGTAGTCCGATAAGAAGTAGAACAAGCAGAATGAATAACACGGCATTTTTGTGTAAGAAGAGAATTAAAATGATCAAGAATGAGCCATATGCCACGTGAAAGAGCTTTCTTCGTAGTTCTCCATATTTTTCATCGTGCTTGAGTTGTTGGAAAGAGACACGGTTGGTCACTTTCATCAAGCGAACGCAGATTTTTCCTTAATATCAAGGAAATGATAGCGGAAATTTCTTGTTACCATCACTAGAATCGTCTTCAAGATAAGTTAAAACAGTGGCACACTCGTGTCTCACCGCATGCTCAGCCGCATCTTGATAAATGAAATTTAGATCCGATTTGCCAAGCATTGGTGAATAATAAACCTTGATTCGTAACCGAGGATATCTTTCTGATAGATTTTTGGAAAATTGACAGAGATCAATGGTTTCTCCCCCCTTAGCAACAATCACCACGTAAGTCAGAAACTTGGAGGAATTATCAACTTTTTCCACTAAATCCAAGTACTCATTGAGAGGTTCTAGATTAGAATGAAGATTATTGTTCAAAAAGATGACCACCGCTGCGCTCCCCATCATGTACCGAACCTGTAAGTCTTGATTATTGGCTCTTGACAGGATCCTCCATACTTGAATGAGACATTTTTCGGTTCCTTTCTCCGTGTTAATGCGAATGGTTTGGTTTTGAAATTCAATTCCACAAGTCATTAGGCTAATCTTTTTCGTTTCATCTATTGGGCACTCATCACCTATAACGGTGAGCTTGAGAACATACAAGGTACATCGCCTTCCATCATCTTCCTAAGCATTCAACGCGCAGATACCTTAAAAGACAAGCAAGATAACGAGTCCGCAAAGAAATAATTGATAAAAAAAAGCAAGAATCGGAGACGTGCAGTAATAACATCAAAGAATGAGGAGAGAAAACTTAATGGAACGACTATGGGCGCCGTGGAGAATGCAATTCATCAAAATGCCAAAAATTGATGGATGCATCTTTTGTGACAAGTGGAGAGCATCACCGACTGAAGACAAAAAAAATCACGTCATCTATCGTGGAAAGGAAGCTTTCGCCCTCTTGAACATCTATCCTTACAACAACGGGCATCTAATGGTAGCACCAGAAACGCACGTATCCTCTCTCGATGAACTATCGGACGAAGTATTGCTGGAAATCATTCACATCACCAAGATTATGATGAAAACGTTAAGAGAAACCTTACATCCCCATGGATTTAATGTTGGAATGAATATAGGACGCATGGCCGGAGCTGGAATCGAGGATCACGTGCACTTGCACGTCGTTCCCCGTTGGAATGGCGACACGAATTTTATGCCAGTCATCAGCAATACCAAAGTCCTTCCTCAAAGCCTAGACGAGGTATACGAAATTTTAACAGAATGCTTAGCAAAAAATGACTCATTGATAGACAGTTGAATGTATTTTTTAGGAAATTAGATCATTTCTCTTTCGGATCTTGATAAAAGCGTTGTTCATTGAAATGAAGGATAATTAAACAAACTTGGAGAAAAAAATGATTCCAAACCCATTGAAGAAGAAATACTTAGAAATAATGGGAGAGAAATTTGTTGATCAACTGGAAGCATTGAGTTCTTTGCCAAAGGGTCGACTTCCTCTTTTTTTTAGGGTGAACACGATTCGTTGCTCGGAAACGCAAGTTCTCGAGTTTTTCGAGCAGCATCACATTCAAGTCAAGCGACAGCCATTAGTTAAAGATTCCTGGATGGTCTTGCATGGAACGAAACTGATAAAGACCTTACCAGAATATTATATCGGATATTATTACTTCCAAGATCCCACATCCCTGCTAGCAGTTCAAGCGTTAGAGATACATCCTTTTCATACCTTGCTAGATGCATGTGCTGCTCCCGGTGGAAAAACTACCTATGCAGCACAGCTTATGAACTGCCTAGGCTTGATCGTGGCAAGTGACGTGGATGCCGCCAGAACGAGGGCATTATGTCAAAATGTCACACGATTGGGAGCTTCAAACGTGATCGTGTTAAACGAGGATGCCAAAACATTCTCTTTCACTTCCTTAGGAATGGGAGATTTCGACAGAATTTTAATTGATGCTCCTTGTTCAAGCGATGGAGTGGTATGGCGAAATCGATCTTGGAAAGCCATTCTCCATAATTACCAAAACTTGAAGAAAATCACGACAAGACAGCGTGATCTATTAGAGAATTGCTGGTCTCAGTTGAAACAAGGAGGCATTCTAGTATATTCCACCTGTTCATTTTCCCTTGAAGAAAATGAAATTCTTTTAACGAGGTTTTTAGAAGACCACGAAGACGCACGACTGCTAAATCTTGGGAACTTGAAAATTGGACGCCCAGCGTTGACTGATAAAAAAGATGTAAGCGATGAGCTAAACAAGGCTAGACGCTTCAATCCGGTAGAGGATAGCATGAATGGGTTTTTCCTCGCAAAACTAAAGAAAATTCAATGAATGAAGTACCCAAGATCTTGGCAATCCTTTTTTGTCATTCGCTAAAAACCTAGTAACCTTTTTCGGAGAGAAAGCTTCTTCATGATATAATTGCTCACGCTGGGGTTTGCCCTTTGAATCAACCGAGCAATGATCACCAGCACGTCTTTTTCAAGATAAGGAAGGAAATTTTCCACGCGTTTCTTGACTTGATCTGGCTCCAGATCTGGCTCCAAAAATGTTGATGCATGGAACAACAACCAATCCACTTTTTTTCTTGCTACTACCTTGGCATGAGTAGGACTACGTCCTTCTGCTTCCAGTATTTCCTTGAAAAGTTCACTGCAAAAACGATTCTCTTCTCCACCATGGATCTTTCTCTCAATCAAGTCGATAACTACCCAATTTTCCTTTTTTGCTTGCTTTCTAAGGCCATGATCCAAGCAGAACACGTTAAACCTTGAAATGGATTTCTTCGAAGGAAAGGTATCATAATTCTTCCAGACCTTGATCATTCGATGAGGAGCAAATATTCGTAGAGTCGCGATAGCAGCATTCACTAATTTAATCATTTCAGAACTAGGCTCCTCCGAATTGATCTTGCTCGCATCCACGATGATGACAATTTTTGAGCCAGTGATCAAGGGAAGAATTATTTGGTCAAGATTTTTGGGAATGGTTTCATTAAGGAACGTGATGGGACGATCTACTAGAGAATTCTTACCGCTGAGTGCTACACCTACCACCACGGTAGATCCGTTGACATCTTTATCTTCTTCTAGCTGTAACTTTCGAATTCGTGACATCATTGCATCAAAATTATAATGTTCTTCAATGTACTTGGGAGCTGTGCGGATGAAATCTTCCAAGCGTTTCGTGCTGTTGAGTAGTTCGATGAGATCACTCTTGATTTCTTTTGATAAGATTGAAAATTGTGGGAAAAACTTGTACAAGATTCTCTGATCGTTAATTGGCGTGGTAAAAGCGATGATTAAAGGCAAAAGCTGATTTTTGGAAGGGTGGAAGTACCATGTAAAGTGAATGAAAACAGAAACCATATTGCTTGCAAGACTGAAAATTCCTTCATTATCAGATGGCTCCCCACTGAGAACCTTTTGTACCGCCAAGGCTTTTTGACAGATTTTTTGGGCAACTTCGTGAGGGACAACATGAGAGAATACAAAGAAAGGCTTCTGAGCTGAGTCATACAAGCCAATGACAACACCAATGTTCATGATGACTCCCTTCTCATTTGGACAAGTAAAACACGTTACTGGTCTTTTAAGAACCCTTCTCACTAGTTCCTTGCAAAAAGAACTTTTTAAGAGGACTTTTTAAGCAGCTTGATCCTTTAAATATCCACGATGAAGACGGCGTGCCATTTGCCGTCATCATTTTGATACACGTCAAAATGATGCATGGTCGGCGCCTTAACGTCAATGACAAGTTCCATTCTTTTCATATCAAGCTCTTCTCCACGCATTCGGGCGGTAAGCACCAGTTCTCGGTTTTCATTTTCGTCGACGGAGATGTCAAACTCCTTGAAAAGCAGCCCCTCGGTATCTTTCCAAAAAATAATTTCATCAAGCCAATTGAAAAGCAAGAGTTCTTCATCTAATGCGGTAATGGATGCTGTTCTCTCAATTTTAGGTTCTAGAATTTCCATATTCCGAATCATTGCATTAGTAACAGCTTTAGCTGAGTCTACCAGCAATTCCTCATATGTATCAGCAGTTACTTCAAAAGCTAAATCAGCTACAGTTAATCCTTCCAAGTAACGGTATGGCATCATGTCTCCTCCTCTATTTCAGACATCTAAAAACTAGATCTTCCATTTCTTGCTGAGCAACATTACTAAATCAACTTGATTTGGTCAACGAGTTCAACGAGCACTAGAAAAAAGAGTGAAAAGAAAAAGAGATCCCTGTTTCTTCAGGTTTTAACCCTTTACATTACCAATCGGAACGAGAGAGACAACGCGCTTGGAAATTCCAGCTAGCTCGGTGGCCTCACAGACATCATGGATGTTCTTGTAAGCGATACCGGCTT
>JAJRXH010000234.1 GCA_024276395.1 archaeon | reverse complement strand
TCATCCGTGAGGCCATGGTTTCTCCACGAAAGTCGAGGATAAAACACGAGTTCTCGTGCGATTACCCTGGTCACGGGTGCTTTTCTTCATTCATCATCCTTCTGATGGCAAGTCAACGCCATCAAGCCATATGGAGGCTAATGTTTCAAAATCTGGTGGGAGAAGGTTGATTTCTGGATCAACAAGGACGTCAATTACTGCTGGTAGATTGGATTCAACGGCTCTTCTAAGTGCGGGCTTGATGTCTTCAGGTTTTTCGACTCGTTCGCCATGACAGCCCATCGCCTTGGCAATCTTGTCGAGGCGTGCATCATGGAAATCTACACCCACGTACCGTGACTTGTATAAGAGTTGTTGTCCAGCCTTGATCATCCCATATGCTCGATCATTGGCAACAATGATGATGACCGGTAATTCGAGTCTTCGTAGTGTTTCCAATTCTTGGACATTGAACATGAAAGCGCCATCACCACAAATGCAATAAACGGGACGTTCTGGGTCAGCAAGTTTTGCTCCCATGGCAAAGGGCATGCCCGTTCCCAGATGACCAGAGTCCGAAGCCCATAAAAAGGTACGAGGCTCATAAATGCGGTTTAAATAGGATGCCCAGACCACGGTATTCCCGCCATCGACCACGCAGATAGCATTTCTAGGAAAGAACTCCCGTACCTCTTTCACGAGCCTCAATGGATGGATAGGAGTATCATTGGACTCTGCATCCTCTAGAAACTGTGAAAGCCAAACATCTTGAGCTTCCATGCAGTCTTTGACTTTTGGACTAGGTTCGCGAGGTGATGGCACTAATTTCTTGACAGACTCCAATAAGGTCTTTAATGCGGCTCCAGCGTCTGCAATGATGACCATATCAACCGGTCGGTTCAAGCCTATCATTGCTGGTTCCACGTCAATTTGAATGACTTTTTGTTCGTTCCATTCACCCCAAGCTGGAGGTTGCCCCCAAAAATCTAAATCACCAAATCTAGTTCCGACAGCTAATACCAAGTCAGCTTCTGTCTGGGCGGCAATTGCTCCATATCCACCAGGGAGAAGACATAATGGATGGTCCTCAGGAATGGCACCTCGTCCCATAAAAGTAGTTGTTACTGGAGCACCTAAGTACTCAGCAAGTTCTTTCAAGTATAGTGGTGCATCAGCACTTCTTAACACGCCACCACCGACGTGGATCACTGGAAACTCTGCTTCTACGAGTTTTTTGGCGGCAGCTTGGATGAGTTTGATGTTACCACAAGGAGGTTGCGTGGATCGGTATCGTGCGGGTTCAAGGATGGGCATTTCTAGTTCGCTGATGGCACCTTTTTGATAAAGAACATCTACTGCGATGTCAATGAAGACGGGTCCGGGTCGTCCACTAGAAGCGATGCGATAAGCCCATTGCATGATGGATGGAATTCTTTTCCAGTGAGTAATGGTCACGCTCCACTTGGTGATGGGTTCAAAGAGTTTTTTCTGATCAAGTGCTTGCATTGAACCATGATCTGGATTTATTCTCCAGCTTTGA
Organism: archaeon; assembly: GCA_024276395.1. Lineage (GTDB taxonomy): Archaea > Asgardarchaeota > Heimdallarchaeia > Hodarchaeales > S146-22 > JAJRXH01. The sequence continues at coordinate 13,108 of JAJRXH010000234.1, read as the reverse complement.
TTTTGTGCGGCTAGCACGATGAGCGGAATGGAATCGGCATGTGCCACGTAGACTCCAGGCACTAGATCCGCTGCTCCAGGACCCACTGTTCCAATACAAACTCCCGGTTCACCAGTAATTCTTGCCCACGCGTCGGCGGCATGTGCTGCTGCTTGTTCGTGGCGTGTAAGCACGAAATCGATATTTTTTTCTTGGTGAATCGCATCTAATAATGGATATAGTTGATCTCCAGGCACGCCGAAGACCTTACGGACCTTCTCTTTCAAGAGACACTTAACTAATATTTCTCCACCCGTGAGGATTTCCCGTGAATTCGACATCTACATCGCCCTTTTTTTCTCATCACACTGCTTGAATTTTTTAATATAATTAGTTCCATCATTCTCACAGATGAAAATCAGATGTAAGGAATTGCTGACGAATGCGGTCATTTTCACTACTACTCTTTAAGAAGAATTGTTGTTTTTCGTGATGAAGTTAGTGTAATTTTAGTAATTTTCTTGCACAATTACATAGATGTTACTTTCATTTCTGAGAATGAATTCTGCTTGTATCAAGTTAGAGACCGAGAGCATCCTTCTTTAACCTGTACAACGAAGTTATTTATGAGGGTGATGCGAATGTCAAATCTTAATTGTTGGGAAGCCACGGCCTGTGGCATGGAGCACGTGTGTCCCGTTCCAAAGCTCGTATCTGCCGATGGATACCTGGGAGGGACAAATGGTGGACGTGGTTGTGCTTTCATTGCGCCTACCTTTTGTGATGGCTCCTTTCAACCGTCATTAGAGGATAAAGAAGATTTTTGCAAGCGTTGTAATTTTTACTGGCAATTGAAAAAGGATCATGGTGATAAATTCAATCCTACTAGTTTCTTTGAGTACTTATCAGCTACCGAGAGAAAGCGAGAGTTAATCATCATTCATTGAATTTGACAGATTTCTACGATGGCCTAAGGCTGATATTTAATGCTTCTTTTTTTCCTTTCGATATCGGGTCGTGGAACAATCTCTTGAGAAATGGGTGCATTCCATTTTGAGGAAAATTTAAAATGGAACCAGATCCGAGATGACATAGAACTAGAAAGGCGATGATGCACATGGCAATGTCAGGTGAAAGTGATCCCATTTTTCAAGAGGCCCTCCAACGAATCATTTCTAACTTGGAGCGGCATAAACACGTCGTGGGTGTCGTTATTTGTGATGACCAGGGTCTACCTCTTCATAGTAACATGGATGCTATTCTCGCTGAAGAAATTTCTGCCCAAATTGCTAGTCTCGTGGGCAAGATTTATCACGTGACCAAGGAAATTGCTCGAGATGCCCCACAAGTAATAAGATTAGAATTTGCCAACAAGGATTTTGAGATCATTCCAGATGTTTCAACTGGTGTGATCATCATTGCACTCGTGGATAAGAAAAAAAGAATCTTGCATTAATGACGGTACCAGAAATGTTAGGATTGGTACCAATTTTAATTATTACACTCTTTTAAGGCGTGATCGATTAACTCGTTCACCAAAAAACTGTCAATCCATCGTTTTTCGATGAATTTTTTTAATACTTGGCTGAAAATTTTGTTACTTTCGATGAAAACCCGTAACATTTCCTTCAGTTGTGGGTGAATTTCCAATTTTAAGCCTTTTTTCATTTTTTTCAGCATTAGTGTATTAGATAAATCAATATTGGTATCATTTAATTTTCTCAATTGTTCTAGGACGTTTTGTTCTCGTAACATCTTCACCGTGCTTTTCGTGAGTGGGAAATGAATCATTTTTTTATTTGTCACGTCTTTCGAGAGATGTTTCGGTTTTTGACGAGCAAGAACATTTCTAGGCGATAAATAAATCTCGATTATCGTTAGTTCAATGAGAAAAAATAAAACATTCAAGTTTTTTTTGATTTTCAAGAAAATTAGGTTGTCATTCTTCATTAATGTGGCCTGCGTGTTCGTTAAATTTAGTGTTAGTTGAAAGGCCTCACGATAAATTTGCCCTAAATGGCTGAGATCTTCATGAGGAAGTGCTTTAGGAATGGGAATCTTGCCCAGGTTATCTGAGGTGTCCAAGCCAAGTCGGTATTTATCGAGCTTGATCTTGCTGGCAGGATGAAAGAGGTAGTATCTCATGAGCAGGCTGTTCAAAAGAGGTAAAAGTTCAATGAGGTCACGTAGTTGTTGATGAGACCGTGAAAGAATGATTGCAGAAACACCTGATGTGAAAACTACTGGTTCATCATAATAACGGAAGGTATTTTGTCTCATTTTTGCTGAGCAAATCTTTCGTGATGCCTTGAGCAAGTGAGGATTGCGAGAGGTATCGTAACGGAACCAATCTTTTGAGCTCTTTCTTTTCTCAATGCAACTTCGGAGGATTCTAATTTGATCATAAAAGGCTTTGTCTGCCTTTTCAATTTCTGATTCTGATTGGTATTCATCTAGATAAAGTAGATAACGCGGTAGATCATTGACATGCATTTCTGGAGAGTTAAGTTGACCGGCAGTTACTAATCTGAAAAAGAACTTTCGTATTGATGGCGTGAACTTGAGTTGGATGTGTTCATTGACCAAGTATTCTTCTTTTCCAATCTTAACTAGTTCAAAAATGAAACATTTGTTGGGTACTGGACTAGGTCCCTTGCCATAATCAATGATTTTCATTTTTTTCAAGTCTTGTAGAAAGAGGGAATTCTTTTTCATTGTTTGAATGATCTGATCTTCCATGGTAATCTTTAACAAATCTGAAATGATGGTTTTCTCATACCCTTGCTCGTTTCCAATGGGAAATACCTTCCTTGAATCAATTAACCGATACCATATGATTGAAGAAGACTGTTCTTTCGTGAGGAAAAGAATGTTGCACGTGACGCCCACGTTCTTGAAGAGTGAATGGTCCTCAAAGTCAAATACTAGATACAAGGTCTTAAATTTGAGTAAAAATTCCGTGATGAATGGCTGATAAGTGCTACCATGCCACCACCTGTTTTTCGAGATGAAAGTCAAGTAACCCTTCGAATTTAGAAGGAGGTATCCCCTGTAATAAAATAGCGTATAAACGTCGCAATCACCAGCATAAATGGGATAAATTCGTTCAAGAATTGTCTTGTTTGGCATGTACTTGTTCTTCAAGTACGGAGGGTTACCAAGAATGATTGAAAAGCCATCCCACTTTTGAAAAACCTCCGGAAACTCCAAGAACCAGTGGAAGCACTTGATTTGACTTAGATCGGGTCTTTCTGTATCTTCTACAGATTTTTGTTTGTTTATTCCTAATGATTCCAGATATGAACGATCAAGCTGTTTTTTTCGTTCGTGTTCGGTAATTGTTTGGAAGTGTTCCTTGTCTTTCTTTTTGAGGATTGAAGGTGCTCTAATGAAACCGATGAGCGAGTTGCCTTGCTTCAAGTTCGTTGATAGGTCTAAGTCGGCAAGGACCGAGGCATCGAAGAAATCTGTTGATGAAAGAGCTTCTAGTAACAAGCGTGCCTGAGCAAGACGAACTGCTATCTCATCAGAATCAACTCCATGGATGTTTCTTTGCATTATTTGATGAATTTGGATGAGAAACAAGGTTTTTTTTGGGTTTTCTTTAAAGATGGGTAAGAGGGACTGTTTTTTTCCATTCAGAACGAGCCTCAATGATGCTTCAATTGCCTTGAAATGGGAAGAACTTGCTTTAACTAATAATTGTTCCCACGTTCTTGAGAGTTCCTTCAAGGAGGCAAGGAGAAAATCACCAGCTCCCATACTAGGATCGAGAATTGTTAAATCACGTAAAATTGAGAACAGAAGTGTTAGTTCTTTTTCATCAGCGATCATGATGAATTTGTCGAGGGTTTTGGTCGTGCGCATGACTCCATTGCGTTTTAATTCTGAAAAAATGTAATGCCGAAGTGTCTCACTGGTAATGAAATTTATGATTTCTTTGGGTGTATAATACACGCCTCGCTGCTTTCTTGTTGGCATGGTGAGAAGTGATTGATGGATGTTCCCTAATATTTGATTAAACAAGCGTAGGTCTGGGATGCTTGCTGCCAATTCGTCGGTAATGTTCTCGAGCATTTCTTTCATTCCATGGGGGACTTTCAATTTTGTTAGGACTCTTAATTCTGGGTCATTCAGGAGGAGGAGTTTCGTTAATATTTTTTCAGAAATGCGGAAGGTGAGCCCTTTTTTATCTAAGGGGTTAAAGAGCAGTAATAAGTCCCAGGCTTTTGAATGAATGAGAAATTCGGATTGCAGAGAGCTTTCTTGCTTGTTAACTGGAGGTGATGAGGTTTTAAATCGTAGGAGAAGTTGTTTGAAGATAAGTGCTTGAAGAAACCATTTTAGATTGAGAATTTCCACATCAATGGGGTCATTTTCCATGAAGGAGAATCTCGTAAGTAGGTCTTGAGTTAAGTTACACCACTCATGATACTTCGATTTAAACAATTTCAATGAAGCTTTGTCCAATGGTGTCAAGATACCTCTCACCATTAAAAGTGTCAAGGCAGCTCCAATGCGACTCATTGAAGCTGTTCAATATTCTTATGATTCTTATTTGCCGTGCTCATGATATTTTTTAAGTTCTCTTTTAATGTTTCAGCGAGACACAGACTCGGAAAAAACAAATGATTCGCCGTTTTGGAAGGGTGATGTAAATGTTCTTGAATTTGAGGCAATTTTCCCATCATCACGACAACAATTTCTTTTTTATTCACATTAAGCCTTTTGGAGCAGTACATGCACAAGAAGAAACTGCATCAGTTGATATGGTTCATTGCGATGATTCTATTCACGTTCACCGCAGGAGAAGAAGATCTCAGCATTCTGATTGGAGAATGGAACGATTTGATTTATCGGGTTTACTATGTTCTTGCGGCAATTCAAGGGACTTTTATAGGCGGTGGCGTTCTTTACCTTTTTGGTGCTAGAAACGCTATAAATGAAAAAAACGTTTATGAGATTTTTTTACTCTTTGGTCTTACGTGGTTATTTTTTAGCGTGCTATTTGCTGTCATCCATGACATTTTCTGGTTAGTTGTCGTCCATCCGTTTTCGTGGTAGGGTTCGGCTTTATCCACTGAATTAATCAACATCTCCCAGTACAAAGGAGATTTGGCATTACTGTAAGTGGAATTCAATTTGCTCATTTTTACCTCTTGTTTAGCCTCTATATCTTTGCTTTAATGACCTACTTAGCAGCGACTTCTCCATTGAACCATGAATTATTAAAAACTGGAGGACAAATCCCAGGTTTAGCTTGGCAGCAAGATCCTTTAGATCCCGTAGAGATGCGTGCCGCGGTTAGATTGTTTTCACCATTGCACACGATCCCTGGTGGCATTACTCTCATTGGTAGTGGTTTTTACTCCTACATATCTTGAAAACGTTCCATCAAGCGGTCAACTGGGAGATATCCGTGGAAGCTGATATCTACAACGTGTACATTGCGGTAGGTGCTTTTGTTCAGGGGAAAGGTGCCTTGTTATCCAGATTTGGCTATTCCACTCTTCATATTAGTGAGGTCATTTCGGTAACACTGAGGTATTTTGGTTTCTTGGAACCGGATCGCATTTCAATGCAAAAAAATCGTGGATGTCCTTACTCTACGTTGGTTATTACATCCAGTTCGTCAGACCACTCAAAGATGAATTAAGCTCCCCTATCTATTTCTCCATTTTTCCATTCAGGCCGTTAATCATACGTTGTTCCAAGATCCTCCAAAACATATTAATTTACTTTCATGCTACTTTTGATATGTGAAAGATAGATGGTACTAGAAGACATCTTGCTAGTAATGTTGACCACTTTCCTTGGGTGGATTGCAAGCGTATTAATTCTTTTTCATCAGAAAAAATCCCCTTTGAGAACTCCCATACTAATATTTGGTCTTTCAATTGCATCTTTTACATTAGGTCTTACGTTCATTCTCATTTCCTTGATATTCCAATGTCAGGCCGAAGCATACAATGAATTCGTCTTGGAATCAATGTTTTTTCATAAATTTGGTTTTGTGCTTGAAATGATTGGTGGGTACCTGATGTATCTTACTTTCTCCTTACCTAGAATAAAAGATGTTGATACCAGAACTCTTCTAGAACAAATAATGGTCATGTCAGTCTTTGGTGGGACTGCCGCCTATAATGCCTCTCGAATTAGCCTGATGAGTGTCAATGGTAAGATTGTTGTGAAATACGATCTCTTGGGGCTTTTCTTTCTTGTTATCGCTGTTGGTTTGATGTTAGTTGCTCTTTGCAAGCGTGCTAATGACATTAGAAGAGTCGTGAGCAGGAAATACGGGAAAAATGTTTTCATTTATCGTTTTTTACCAATATTCATTCTCACATCCTTGATTTTAGGGAGCATCATCTTCAACTATTTTTTTCATCATTCACAACAACAAGTGCCTTCTTTCCTGTGGACTCTAGGTGTTGGTTTCTTCTTTGTATATGTCGCTTTAGTCCTAAAGAAGGATGAGTCGCTTCTTTTTGCCGTTCCAGTAATCGCTGAATCACTGCACATCATTGACTCGGTCAGTTGTGCTACGCTCTACTCTAGGTTCTTTTCCTTGGATATAGCACAAAACGAACTGATGCTAGGGAACATCCTAGGTGGGTTGAAGATATCATTAGAAGTTCTTTTGAGTAGTAAAATTGGCTTGAGAACCATATCATATGAAAATAGGGTGATTATCATCCATTCTGGATCTTTAGTGACAACATTCTTCGTGATTTCCGATGTTAATCCCTTGATCCATGAAATAGTCTCTAACCTAACTTCAATCTTCGAACAACAATTTCGTCATCAAATTCTTCAAGCTAGAAAGTCAAAGATAGTCACAGCAATGAATTTCGTGAGTTTTGATCACATCATTGATGAAATTAAAAGAAAATTTTTCCTTTAAAGCATCAAGGTCTGATTTAAGATGTTTTTAACAGAGGTCATTGTTATTGGGATTGCCTTATGTTTAGCAGTTCTCGGTACTGTAGTTATATATCGTGAAACCAGAGATTCTCCCCTTTTAGAAATGAAAATCTTGTTGCTCATGTACATTTCCTTGATGATAACGCTCTTTGGATATTTAGCTGCGGCATTATTTCAATCACCACGGACTCCAGTTAATTCTGGAATAGTTTCATTCCATCGCATTACCTTGTCTTTCATGTTGGTCGCGGAATCATCAATCATCTTCGTTTTCAAGGCTCCAACGCTGAAGACCTCATATAAAGACCTTTTCTTGGTTCTTTCAAGCCAAGGTCTTTTTTCTTTCAGCGTCATTTGGGTGGTATTGCACTTGGATCATCGAATTGATGGAGATGTATTATCCACCGTGTTTGATCCAGTAGGCATCCTCCTTTCTGGCGTTTCAGCCATCGTGATTAGCTTGTACATCACTAATCGCGTTCGAGAGATTGGAAAAATCCTTTCTTCACGGCAAAAAAAATTTCTTACCTTTCCTTCATTACTTGTTTATGACGTTCTCTTTATCTTGTTGGCCGCATTCCTGGGCTTGCCCTATTTCATGTTTTTTAGAACATTACCCCAATTCACGTGGACATTATTCTTGGCATCACTGATGGCTTATCATGCTCACGTATTCAAGATAAAAAAGCATCACTGGTTCGTGACTAGGGCCGAGTTACTCCAAATTGTGGTTTTTCATAAGAAAACAGATTCCATCTTGTTTAGATGGGGAGCAACATCAATGAGCTGCTTAGAAACGAGCAGCAAGGCCGATATTTCGGAAGATAATGAAGGCCTGATTAAGATTTTAGAGATGTTAACATCTTCTGGCGGTGGCATCTTATCTGATGATAGTAGACCTCTCATGAACCTTAGTTATGGTGACAAGGCCCTCGAAATAGTTCATGGCCAAGAAATCATGGTAGTATTCGTAGTGACTGAGACTAATTCAATTGTAAAGTCCCTAACGCGCTACTTTCTATCAAAATTACAGTCTGACAACGAATTGATAGAAAAATTAACTGTTGGACATCTTAGAAAGGGAGAAACTTGGATAAATTTAGAGAAGAAGAAGTATCTCCGGTAAATCTTGAGATATTTTACTCTTGAATGAGAAATTCTGGAATGATGTCTTCAATGAATGTCGTGAACGCTTCCAGCACTCCTTCACCAGTCATGGCTGATGTTTCATGGAACTGGACAAGCACATCAGTATGATGGTATTTTCGTAGTTTTTCTGTCAGTAGTTCTTGTAATTGAAGTCCTTCCGCGGTATTCACGTAATCTGTACTCATATCAGCTTCGATGACAGCATTTCGAAGATCGATCTTGTTGCCAATGAGTAAAATGGGGATGATCTCTCCTGGAGTGCTTTTTAACATTTCTTCGATCCAAAACATGCAATTTTCATAGCTTTTTCGATCCATCACGTCGTACACTAGCACGACACCCATGGATCCTTGATAAAATACGGTCCGTACCGAGGAAAATTGATGATGTCCCGCTAAGTCCCATAGTTGGACATTAATTTTTTTTCCTTGGACGATGATATCTTTTGATGCGGTTTCGACGCCTATCGTGCCGATGTATCCTTCTAAAAACTCATCACTAAGATATCTTCTTCGCAAGCTAGTTTTTCCTACACCCATGTCACCCATCAAGGTGATTTTTATCCGAATTTGTACTTTTTCGTTTATCATTGCCTTCATCCACTTCCCTTTATTACCTAGTCATCACCGTGTTCTGAAGCGAGAGCTTGGAGATATTTCCTCTTGATCATTTCTTGCCGTCGTGCATCCGTGATGAGGCGAATGGCATACCACTTGCCGCAATGGGATTTCACGTGTTCTTGCACTGTGTATAGCATTTCGTCAAGTGATCCTTGAGTTGTGATCATGTTGGCGACTTGTTTTTCATCGACAAAAAGATAAAACATCTCATTCGCGTGATCTAGTAACATTTCACCGAATTTCACATCATCTGGAAGATATTCAATTTTGCGTGATTTTGGATTGATGGATTGGATAGTTTGATGAGGATATTGGAACTCGTCACTTGGAAGGCTCTCGAACACATCGCGGACTTGTTTTTCTATATTCGTGATTTTTGCCGTCGTGAGATCATCATCTGACCGAAATGATGTCGTATTGATGATGTTTCTCAATCTTATCTGCATTCGATCCCAATTTTTAAAGATTGTCTTGATGTGAGGCTTTCTCACGATGATCCACATGTTCACTGGGCGTCCAAGGATGCGAATTCGTTCATCACTTGATTCCCTAACTGCTAACTTGAGTGTGAACACGAAACCGAGTAATTCTGCACGAGGAGTAGGTAACGGACCGTAAAGTGTTTCGTCTTCGCCGTTCTGTAGTGCAGTTAAGCCTTGCACTCCCAGATTGAGAGCTTTTTCTTCGGAAAAGATAGTGGTATTAAAAATAACCTGAGGTCCAGAGTCGAAAAATACTGTGATAAAAAGACCTTGATATTGCGTCATTGGTCGTGACACCTTACAATTAACATTTTCATTGACATTTTAAAAAGCACGCTAATGCTCTTTCTCTGAACGATTCGGTAAATGTTTTAGGCGTGCTGAAATCACGTGCGTTGGATGTTAACATCTGTTAATCTCAAGGAAAGCGATTTGGACACGTGCTTTTTCTTGTTCGCATCCATAAAGTTTATTATGGATTTTTGAGGAGGGAGGCTTGAGTATACTAATTTTTTGTTCTTGAAAGTTTTCTGGTTTAGAGTAGTTTTAGTCTCAATATTGATACAAACTCGACGAATTTAAAATTTTCGAGTTGAAGAACATTGAAAAGTGTACTTCAGCTAAAGAGTGCGTTCACGTGAGGTAAGAACCATGGTAATGCATGAAATCATGATATTGAGCCGAGGTGGACAAGGTGGCGTCACAATGGCAAAAATGATTGCCTATGCAGCTGTCTTGGGGGGATGGGATGCAGCGGCCATTCCCAAGTATGGTGCTGAACGTCGTGGTGCACCAGTACAAACATCCATTCGCTTGTCTGATGAAAAACTGAAGCTGCATTCGCAGGTGCGAGTTCCCGATCATGTCATTGCTCTTGACAAATCTCTCATCCAGAAACTCATCGCTAAAGAAACAATCAAAGATGAAAATACGTTTTCAGTCAATGCTCCGGGATTTCCCAAGGAAGTCACTGTCTATCATCCTAAAATAGTTGGATATGTTAATGCTCACGCCATTGCTAAAGATTTAGATCTTGTCCGGGCTGGCATTCCTATCATATCAACACCGATGATTGGAGCATTCATCAAGGTTACTGGACTGCTTTCCCTGGAGCACATGGAAGAAGCCATCAAGCATTATGTTAAGCACGATGAATTTCTAGAGAGAAACCTTAAGGCCTTAAAAGAAGCATATCAAAAAGTGGAAGTGAAAGAAAATGGCAAGTAAGAAGATACATCCAATAGTACGTCCCACGGATGGGATTGCAGGTGCTACAAAAGAATGGAGATCATCAAAACCTGTTCTTGAAGTAATGAAGTGTACCAAATGTGGTATCTGCTGGTTATATTGTCCAGATGACTGCATCGAGATCAATGAAGAAGGCTATCCAGAAATAGTGGACGTCTATTGCAAGGGCTGTATGGTTTGTGTCTCGGTTTGTCCAGTTGATGCCCTGGAAGAGCAAGCTGAAGGCGAAGAAGAAATGATTAGTGCTACTGCATCCCAATAATTAGAGAGAAAAGACAAGTTGATTGATTATTGGCTTGAATTGAGGTGAATCTTTATGTTAGTAACAGAAGGAAAAAAAGAACGAAACTTTGAGATGCTAACTGGTAATGATGCCATTGCTCAGGGGGTCATCATGTCACGGCCTGATGTCATTGCTGCTTATCCAATTACCCCGGCTACTGCCATCGTGGAACGATTGAATCGTGCGGTTTCTGCTGGTGAACTAGATGCTGAATTCATTGACGTGGAAAGTGAACATTCAGCGATGGCTGCGGTCATTGGTGCTTCCGTGAGCGGTGGACGAGCTTTCACTGCCACCGCGGCTCATGGATTAATGTACATGGCTGAGAACGTGTTTTGGGCGGGATATGGACGTCTTCCAATCGTGATGGCAGTAGTTAATCGAGCATTGGCACCAGGTTGGACCATCTGGGTTGATCACCAGGATACCATGGCCATGAGGGACGCTGGCTGGGGTCAAATTTACGTGAAAAATAATCAAGAGGCTTATGACTCGGTAATCCAGGCTTTCAAGATAGCTGAAAACCAAGACGTGTATTTCCCTTTTATGGTTTGTTTAGATGGCTTCGTGCTCTCTCACGTGGCTGCCAAGGTTGAATTACTTTCACAAGAAGAAGTGGACGGATTCTTGCCGCCATTCGATCCACTCGTCGCCATGCACCCATCTGAACCCTTTGCGTTTGGTACTCTTACCGCCCCAAATGAGTACATTGAGCTTCGTACTAACTTGCAGCTAGCAATGCATGCCGCCAAGAAAATCATCAAGGATGTGAATGATGAATGGACAAGACTCACGGGAAGGGACCATGGCGGCCTCGTGGAGCATTCTGGTGAGCCCGATGGAGACTTATGTATCGTGGCAATGTCAACGCTAGCTGAGGAAGCTGAAGTCGCTGCTCAAGAACTTACTAGGAAAGGAATTCGGACCGGAGTCGCGCGGGTAAGAGTATTCAGACCTTTCCAAAAGAAGATCTAGAAAAAATCTTGACAAAATACGATAAGATTATGGTCATAGATCGAGCCGTCAGTTTTGGACACGCTGGACCCTTGTACTTGGAAGTCGCTACTACTCTAAAAGAGAAACGTTCTGATTTACCGATTCTGAGAACCGTGATGGGTCTAGGAGGGCAAGACGTTCATTATAGTGACATCGTGAAAAGAATCGAGATGAGATTGGAAAATCCAACCGAAGAGGTGTTTTAAATGGTCACGCTTCGTCAATTGCAGGTTATTGAGAAAGAAACTAAAGTAGTGAGAAAGGGGAACCTGGCTTGTCCAGGATGTCAGTTAAACTTGTCCCTTCGTCATGCTCTTGCTGCATTGGAGAACAAGGCCATTGTGGTCGTTCCAGCCTGTTGTACGAGTGTCATTCAAGGACTGGGTGATGGATATGGCTTGAATGTTCCCATCTTTAACTGTGCATTCGCTAGTGCTGCTTCGGTAGCCTCTGGTATTGCCAGAATGATGAAAAGACGCGATCCCGATGTCACCGTGGTTTGTTGGGCAGGCGATGGTGGAACTGCTGATATTGGATTAGCTACTGTTAGTGGTGCCGCTGAGCGAGATGAAGATATCATTTATATCATGTATGACAATGAAGGTTATCAAAACACGGGAGCTCAAAAATCTGGTTCCACCCCTCGTGGTGCTAAGACCACTACCACGGTGTCTGGCAAGCCGCGCCGTAAGAAATCTGTCGCCCGGATGATGATTGCGAATGACGTGGCATATGTTGCCACGGCGACGGCGGCTTATCCGCAAGATCTTTTTGACAAAGTGGCAAGGGCAGCCAAGGAATTTCGAGGACATTTCCGATTCATTCAGGTATTTTCACCATGTCCACCAGGATGGGATGCTGACTCGCGCTATATGGTTGAATTAGGAAAACTGGCCGTGCAGACTGGATATTGGCCATTATATGAATATGTAAATGGGCAGTTCATCCTCTCCAAGAACTCTCAAAAGTTTCGTGATCCAAGCAGAAGGAAGCCAATCGAAGACTATGTGACGCTACAAGGACGCTTCAAGAATGTGACTCCAGAGCTGATTGAGGGACTCAAGCACGACATCGAAGACGAGTGGAAATGGATTGAGTTGATGATTCAAAAAAGTCAGATGTAAAAACATCCATTTTTCCTCATATTTCATTCTCTTTTTAATGAGCCATGAACACGAGAATTTATTGACGAAGAGTATTTCTTATTAAGATATACTCAATTAGACCTTGGAATATCCTTTTCATCGTTAGAAATATTCCTTGTTCTCGCTTTCTGGTTTGGTGGTATAGGAAAAAATAAATCGGTTAAAATCAGATAGAGATGGTAATCTCATCAAGGAGGAAATACTTGGGAGACAAAAGACTCATCAGTGTTAACGAGGACGGATTTTGTTACTGTTGATTCCTTTTTTTTTTTAAATATAAGG
>JAJRXH010000233.1 GCA_024276395.1 archaeon | reverse complement strand
TAATCCCACGAGACCTCGTGTTTTATCCTCGCATCACGGGGAGAGGTCCTCACGAAGCGATTAACGTGATGACACGACCTTGAACCCACGCGTGACAGAAACATCGGGCAGATCAGAAAAACTGAAGATAAAAAAGAGAGATAAAATAAAACTTGTAAGAACTAATCACCACTCGTGAATCCATAGAACTTGGTATAACAAAGGGGACAGACCTTGATTACGTCTCCATTACTCTTTCCCACGGGAAGCACGTGTTCTTGCCATGAGGGAACAGATTGTTCACAAATGTAGCAAGGGTATTCATCATCTGGTTTCATCATCATTGTACTCATTTTTCCATCACCTCTCCGTTATTATTTACACGCCTAACAGTTTAAATAACACTCTCATTCTCATAAGTGAAATTAACTACCGTTTTTAATAATTACCGCGGTGGCATCATGGAAGGAAATATTGATCGAAAGAGTCTGAATGATCTTGGAGTAAATAATAGTTTTTATTAGCCCAAAATTCTCCTGAGTCCTCTTCTTGTCTCAAATTGGGAGGCAAACAGGGTGATGGCAATGGGAAGGTCATCAATCTTGACGTCTTTCTGTAGGACTAGCTTGGTCAAGGGGTTTACCGTGAATTCGGTAAGTTTCTTACAATTAACTAGGGGACTCACATCGAGGAGAGGAATGGGATTTTGATGAAGCCACAATACTTCTAGGTTTTCACAACTACTTAATGGTGCAAGATCAATTTGTTGCAGATTATTCTGATGCAAGTAGAGTGCTTTCAAGGCTTCATGACCTCTTAAAGGCTCGAGGTCGATGTAGCTGAGATTGTTTGTGTTAAGAGCAATCATCTCTAACTCTTGACAATAATATAATGGTGTTAGATCAATTTCGGATAAATAATTCCTTGCTAAACGCAGTTCTCTCAATCTCCAACAATATTGTAATGGAGTCAAGTCAAGAGTGGTAAGATAGTTGTTTTCAATGGTCAACTTTTCTAGTGCCTGACAATGACTGAGTGGCGTGAGATCGACGGTCATCAAGTAATTAGAGTTCAATGACAAGTGTTTTAATCTTCGGCAATTTGAGATTTGGCTGAGATCGATGTGTTGAAGTCCTAATGCACTAAAATAAATTCGTTCGATCGAGGGATCAATGTTCTTGGTAAATCTAAGCCCGTCAAAGCGCATGCCCGTGATGGTGATGGAAAATTTCTTTTTTTTCTCTCTCAAGTAATAAAAGGGATACATGACCGCATTCTCTCCTTAGGATTCTTCTACGTAAAATTTTATCATTCGATAATTAAAAAGTATTTTGGATCAAAGACTTGTCGGATCTTTCTTCTTTGAGCAATTAAGACGTTAAATTAGAAGACTAGAGAATGATGGCAAGCAACACATTTAAAGGTTGTAATCTTTTGGTTTTCTGGAGCGAGTGGAGAAAAAATTGATGAAATGGTGAGTGATTTCAATGAAAGGTGGAATGTTCGGAAAGGTCCTACACGTGAATTTGGATGAAGAAAAGGTAGAAACCATCACTGTCCCAGATAAGGTCTTAGATAAGCTAATAGGAGGAAAGACACTTGGACTATATTTTTTACTCAAAATGATCAAAAAATATCCACTTATTGATGGTTTTAGTCCAGAAAATCCCTTCATTCTCATGTCTGGGCCTCTCTCCGGGGGTAACGTGGTTGGTGCATCACGCACGGTCGCGTTATCTCGTTCGCCCTTGGCTGACTACCTCTGTGAATCATATGCTGGGGGATATTTTCCCCATCACTTCCACCGTACGGGGTGGGATGGAGTCATCTTCACGGGACGTGCTTCTGAACCCATGTATCTCTATATGGAATCAGATCATGCAGACTTACTTCCAGCTCATGATTTATGGGGGCTGAGCACATCAAAGACAACCAATAGACTCACTAAAAAGCATCCAGG
>JAJRXH010000232.1 GCA_024276395.1 archaeon | reverse complement strand
TAATCCAAAAATTTATTTCAAAAACGCTTATGGAAAAAAAGATCTTGTCGTGGGACAAAAAAGTCCTCGGATCCAGAAAGATGAAGTCGCCTCTGGAACACTGATAGAACAACGAATGTTCGATGTTGATCACATGGAATACCCGCTTTTTTCTTCAGTACTCGACTTCATTCGAGACTGGATTCCCATTGCTGAATTACGATTAAAATCACAATTTCAAATCAACATCCCCAAGGAACAACTACAAAGAATTCCCATCAATCGCAGTAAGGAAGTTTTTGACTGGATCATCTCTCCAGTCAGTTCAAGCCTAATGAACAACTCATCTACATCTATTGATGAAAATAACTAAAATTTCATCTCTAAATTAGCATCCACACCACCTAACCATCACGTTACGTTACTCCGGTGATGGGATTACGCCCTCTACAACAAAATCGTTTTAATGAAGTTATGAAATGGTGAATGGTTGAAGAACATGACATTTAAAGAGTATCTAATAGAAAGAGCTAATAAAATCGAATCAAGAATCATCCTAGCACCTGATTACCTCGTGAGTGGAAAGAATCGACACGAAAGAGAGCAAAATTACGAACGCACGATCAAGCAAACCTTATCATTAATTAATGCTTTAGAGGACTACCTTGCTGGAATAAAAATTAATAGGCATCTAGTCTTACCATTTGGTCTTTTTAATCCACATTTCGAAGATTTCATGGCCACATTGAAGAAAAAAAACCTTCCACTCATAATGGATGCCAAAATCAATGACATTGGTGCTACCAATTACATCATTGCCCAGTATTACTATGACGCCGGCTTTGATGCCTTAATCTGTAACCCCATCGTGGGATGGAAAGAAGGATTAGAGCAAATCTATGCACAAACCATAGGATTCAAAACCAGAGGTCTTATCTTCCTTGGATATCTATCTCATTCCGATGCTGCTTTCGGATATGGTAGATTGGTAACGAACGACCATGCTCAAGATAGCAAGGTTAACGAGAAAACACGGCTCGTTCCTTACCACGAAGTTCTCATCAATTTTGCAATCGAGAAAAAAGCTGATGGTGTCATCATCGGCGCTACCAAGCCACACATCCTCACCAACACCCGTAAATTAATTGACCGTGCTGATTCACAACAACAGCCACTCATTCTTTCACCTGGAGTTGGTGCTCAAGGAGGTTCTGCATACGATGCTATCCTAGCTGGAGCTGATTTTATCATCGTAGGACGTCAAATTATCCGGGCATCAAGCCCTCTGGGAGAGGTCCAAAGACTACACGTGGACGTGATCGATGCACTAGAAGAAAGGGCTGCAACATGACTGACAATCAAAAGCAACCTCAACTCATCAAGCAGCTAGCTGAATGTTGGTTGTCAATCAAAGCGATAAAACAAGGAACATTCACCCTTGCTTCTGGAAAGACCAGTCGGCTATACTTTGATCTTAGAACTTGCTTTGGAAATCCTACCTGCTTCGAGTTATCCATCTCTGCTTTTGATCAATTAATCGAGACGAATATTGGATGGGACGACATCAACGGCATCGCTGGGATCCCCACGGCTGGACTTCCCTTTGCGGCGACACTCGCTTACATTCGGAAAAAACCATTGTTTTATCCGCGTAAGCCAAAATCATATGGATTACAAAAAACAGTGGAAGGAGGAGATGTCAAAGACAAGCATCTCATCTTGATAGATGACCTCATTTCCACGGGATATAGTAAACTACCAGCAGTTAAAACGTTACAAAATCAAGGAGCTCAAGTAAAACATATCTGCGTTCTTCTCGACCGGGAACTAGGAGGAAAAGAAGTACTCGAAAAAAATGGGTTGCAATTACATGCTGCCTGCACTTTTTCCCAACTGAAAAAATGGTTCAACCTGCCTGATCCATAAAACACCTCATATAAGGAAGAAATCGCTAAAAAAGAGAGCAAGAGGATAAAACATTCAAGTAAGACACTAAGCGTTCACGTCATCAATGATTCTTCTGTCCTTACATGCATCATAGAAACAAACCTGATATTTTGTTTTTAACTACCCATTAGCACGCTATCAGCATCATACTAAATGATAAAAAATTGAAATACAAATTTTCTGAGAAGGATACATGGAGGAAGGAAATTGACCAAAATAAATGACGTGATTTCTGTAAGAGATTTTAATGTTGACACCATCGAAAAAATCCTTAATCACGCTAACAAAATGCACGAAGCACTAAATGCCAAGAAACCCCTAGAGAATGCAAAAGGTAGGCTCATGGCAACCTTATTCTTTGAACCATCAACTAGGACACGATATAGTTTCGAAACAGCCATAAAGAGACTAGGAGGTGACACCTGGGGATTTTCTAGCACGGAAGGTACAAGTGTCAAAAAAGGCGAATCTTTCATCGATACCATTCGCATGGCCGATCAATACGTGGACATAATCGTAGTAAGGCATCCTAGAGAAGGTGCAGCACGCCTAGCAGCAAAAGTAGCTGAAGTACCCGTGATTAATGGTGGTGATGGAGGCAATCAGCATCCTACTCAAACTTTGCTAGATCTCTTCACGATCAAGCACTACAAGAATGATATTAGCAAGCAACACGTGGCCTTAATAGGAGATTTAAAACATGGAAGAACAACTCGATCCCTCTTCTACGCATTATCGATGTATGGCGCTGAAATAACGCTGGTTTCACCTCCTGGACTGCAAATGAGCCCAGAATTAGTTGAAGAGGTAAAAGAACAGTTTGATGTGACACCTAACATGGCCACTGAACTTGATCCCAATCAGATAGATGATCCAGACGTCTTTTATGTCATTAGAATCCAAGTCGAACGATTTGCAGACCCATTAGAAGCAAAAAGATTGGAAGCTGCCTACCGGATTACCCCAGAACTCCTATCAAGATTTTCAAAAAACCTCATCGTGATGCACCCACTTCCAAGGGTCAATGAAATCGATCCAGCAGTAGATGCCCTTCCGCAGGCTGTTTACTTCAAGCAAGCGGGTTTTGGAGTACCCGTCCGAATGGCTCTCATTGATTTATTATTAAACAAAAAATAAAATGAAATGAGTTAAGGGGTGTTAAAAGTGCAATCTAGCATAGAAGAAAATAGACAAAAAGGAATGTTGGTCAGGCGGATTGAAAATGGCACCGTGATCGATCACATCACGGCTGGAATGGGAATTAAAGTAATGCAAGTACTCAACCTGTTAAGAACCGAACATGAGACCATTGCTTACTTGATGAACGCTTATTCAGAAAAATCAGAGAATAATCGCAAAGACGTCCTTAAAATTTCCGGCAGATATCTCACACCAGAAGAAATCGATGTTATTTCCGTATTCTCTCCAGAGGCGACCATCAACATTATTCGAGATGGAAAAGTCGTTGAAAAAAGACAAGTGCAAGTTCCAAAGAAGTTCGTTGGAGTTCTTTCATGCCCAAACAAGAATTGCATCACGAATGAAGAAAACATCAACGCCGAATTCATCACCATCCAAGAAAGACCAATCGTGCGTCTAAGATGTTTATACTGCGAACGCGCGTTTGATCCAGTTCTAGCCCTTGATTTCACGAGAAATGGCTGATAATCTTGTCTTACTTGATAAAAGACATCTTAACCTATCTTAACGGTAATTTCCAAAGAGTAAATTTGGTGATTGACTCAGATACTGGCATCATCAAGAACATCACCAAAACCACGCAGCTCTCTGAAAAAGCTGACTCAGATCTCATCTTGAAATATCCTAATCGTGCAATGGCACTTCCAGGTATGATAGATGTTCACGTCCACTTCAGAGATCTCAATCAAAAACACAAGGAGACCATTGCATCTGGCAGTCAAGCTGCTGCTGCAGGCGGTGTAACCACGGCTTTCGACATGCCCAACAAGGAACCTCCCATCACTGATAAAAACAATCTTCGTTCCCTCGAAAAGCTCATTTCACGTGATGCTTGCATTGAAGTTCATCCATACCTCCAATTAACAGCTGAAAATTCCCTAACACTCGAAAAATATCAATGGATAAAGATTTATTTTGGACATACTTTTGGTGCATCTGAAATCAATGAAACAGTCATCGAGGAAGCTTTCAAGACCGCTCTTCTCCAATTATCTTCATTAACCACGGAAAATGTAACCTTCACGGTTCATTGCGAAGACCCCCAACTTTTAGTGAACAAAAGCCAAATAATAATTGAGAATTGGGATGATTTCTTAAAAACAAACCCAACCAAACTCAATGAATGGCGTCCCAAAAAAGCCGAGGTAAGTGCCATCAAAAAAATTATCATGTTAATTTTTAATGATAAAAAAATCGAAAAAGAATGCTCCGTTCCACCAAGCTCCAAGCTTAAAGTCCACATAGCACATTTATCTACAAAAGAAGGACTTCATATTTTCTTAGAGGCAAAAGAAATGCAATCCAAAAAGAACAGTATTTCTCTTAGTGCTGAAGTAACACCTCACCATCTTTGGTTTGATCAAAATTCCCTCAAGAAATTAGGCGTCCTCGGAAAAGTTAATCCACCTTTACGAATGAAATCGGATGTGACATCTTTAAGATTAGCGCTTAAAAATGGGCAAATTCCTGTCGTTGCAACAGATCATGCCCCACACCTACTAGAAGAAAAAAAGGAATCTGCACCAAGTGGAATGCCAGGAATTGAAACAGCATTACCATCACTCATTACTCTTCACCGGAAAGGTCTTCTCAGGATGGAACAAATCGTGGAGGTCTACTCAACGAATCCAGCACGACTGATGGGCATTCACCAGCTAGGACGTGGCAACATTTCAAAAGGTGGAGTTGCCAATCTCGTTATCGTCGATCCAAAAGAAGAATGGAAGGTAAGAAATGACGACATCATTTCTAAATGCGGATGGACTCCATTTGATGGGGAAATCCTCCATGGAAGGCCGCTTATCACCTTTTGCAAGGGAAAAATTGTTTTTGAGAGATGAGCACGTTCAACTAACCATCAAGTAGACATCATCATAAAATTCTCGATTCAAATAATCCAATATTGATCAAAAAAGAAGATAAATTTAAAACAAGAAAAAAATCAAGAATTTAATCGGAAGTCCCTAGGAGACCTACTTCTTCTCGATATCTCCTATATTCTTCTACTTCAGCTAAATCAAGATATAGTTCGATCCAACCTTCCCTACCATCCTTGATTACGACCTGGGCCCTCGAATGAGGACCTTCTTCTGGTAAGAATCTATGTGAAGGATCATTTATGCTACTCGCTCCAGATGTCCAATATTCTTCAGACCACTGACCGTTAGCGTTGTCACTCACGACTATGGGAATCACATTCTCCTTTGCACGGGTGGCTGCCAAGCAATACCAACTCCAACGAGCATAAGCTGTCTGATTGTAGTGCGGCACGCTGGTCATGATAGGAACACAAAGTACATCCACACCCCGAAGTTTCATAACCAAATTTGGATGCCACATATCCGAGCAGATGAGTTGCCCTATTTTGAGCCCATCCACTTTCCAAGTCGTGACTCGATGACCTTGCAAGAAGCGTTGCCTTCGTTCGAAACGAAATAATTGCATCTTGAAATGACCACCTATTATCCTTCCAGAACTGTCAATG
>JAJRXH010000231.1 GCA_024276395.1 archaeon | reverse complement strand
GTTTTCTTTCCACGAATAACCACATTTAGTGCACTTGTAAACCATTATCTCCTCAAAGTCTTCTTTTGTTCCTATATCAGTCCTAAAGAATGCTGTATCATTTCCGCAACGAGGACAAGTGATGGTTATCAGAGAATCTGTCTCCTCAAAGTTTTTCTCAAGAACTAGACTCAGTTGTTGCTGTGTTGATTCTAATTTTGACCTAAATTTTATTGAAAGATTGCTAGGATTTGTTGGCCGCGCACCACAGGATGGACAAATTAGTCCTGAACCGTCTTTCGCACGTGTCCACATTGCACCGCACTTGCTACAGAAGATGTTGTTAAAGCTCATTAGCATTTCATGCCTCCTTACAGATTAATTGTCGATATTATCAATCATTTGGCAGCTTGATTTCCCTATATCCCTAAAATAACCTAATACCAAGTATTGTTTTTCCATTCTTATATGATACGTTGGTTAATGCATTCATAATAATGCAATACTGACCTATGTAGCATTATTTTTAAGATTTTCTGAAGAATCAAGCCAATGATATGCTGACAGTGTTTCGTCTCGAAAGGATAACCATTCTGAACGGAAACGAAATTCTTGCAAGAGTTATTCAGTTCTCCCCGTCATTTAAAAGATGTTTTTAAAAACCCACTCGTTCCTTTAAAAACTCCAAGGAGAAGTGAATAACTCTCGATTCTTGCTCAAAGTAGTTACTATCAATTCACATTCTAAAATTTTTTGTTTGATGTTCAGTTCTTTGGGATTTACGTTCAGGATGAACAATTCAATGGGAATTCAACGGAAAAAGAGAAAACCTTCTTGATCATATATAATTCCACGAAGATTCATGCTTTATCATTTCAGCTCAAGGAGAGAATTTGACCTCACGAATGACGTGATGATAATTGAAATCCATAAATCACTAGCCAATGACGTGATTTGCAAAACAGAAGATAAAAAAGAGGAGAAATTGCATCATCTCGCCCCAATTAGGCTCGAGAGATATAGAATAAAAGATAGCAGCAAGAATATTTTAGATGTTCTAGAACCAGTGACTAAATAAAATAAGCATCCTAATAAAAAAAGAGAGCCCGTGACTTCAGGCATAAAGAAAATAGTCAAAATAAAGCCAAATACCTGATTCCAACCTCCACTCGTCATTCAGCTTTCCCCTCATTCTCCCGATCGTTAAAGTTTATCGGCATATCCACAAGAAATATTTTACCCCTATACGAAATAATTGCTTTATATTTGGTGTCCAATAAGTTGTAAAGAGCACGCAGCTGTTCATATTCTTTCAAGCTCATCCCAAGAAGCGCTGCCATTGTCTTTGAGGAAGCTTTAGAAAAAAAAGTTATGGCAATTCCAGTATTCGTGAGAATTGGCCTTTCCACATAAGGGTCGGTCCCCACAAAAATCATTGATATGCCATACGACCTTAATGTCCATGGTGCTTGTCCAGTCACTGAAAATTGATAATCATTGTTAAATGGCAATATTTTCTGAACTTCATCTATTAAAATCACATTTGTAGGCTTTTCATTCATTTGAACCGGAGATTTTTTCATTCTAAGATAGTGAAACAAATAATGCATAAAGTAGTCTATTAATAATGTCCGTAACTGAGCATCCTCAGTTGCTTCCATCAAGCTTAAGTCAATAATCACATTCGATGTCAAAATTTCTTCAAGGTTCATATTACTTTTTTCACAGTTAAAAATAGCTTTACCAGTCCCGAAAGTAAGCTTTGCCAATCTATTAATCAGAGCTAAGCCACTATTTTCCAAATATGAACCCTTCATTTCCAATTGGTAAGGATTCTCCAAAATTTCCATAAAACTCTTTAACGAACCATCGCTATTTACTGTCTCAGTAATAGCTTCATAAAGAAGTCGACGCATCTGAGGTGACATCACATCATCCTTTTTTTCAAGTAACTTTTCGAGTGCCGGAATTAGAAAAGATTGATGTTCATCTGAAGTGATTAATGAATCCCCATTTTCATCTTTAGGAATCTCAAATATATTAATTAATAATGGATTTTTAGATCCACCTGGCTTAAAGTAAGTAAAAGATGATTCTTTGATCAAATCAGATAAAATTATCCGATATTCACCTTTTGGATCAAAAATGATACAATGAACTCCCTTTTTAATCAACTGTTTAACAATGTTAGAAGAAAGTCGTGTTTTTCCTTCTCCTGTCATCCCAAATATGGAGATGTGAGTATTAACGTGCTTCCAGGAAAAATACAACGGAGACTTTCTTGCCAAATCATCAGAAAGCAAGTATCCGATAAAAATATCACCATCAAAAAATTCACTAGGAACGTTTGAAAATTTGTAGGAAGAAATCACATCCAGATACCTATATGAATTAAAATGCCGAGGATTCGGGGGAATTATAAATTTAAGCAAGTCAAAACCATTAACTCCCTTTTTAGGTCTTTTACTGAATCTAAGCATATTTCTTAGTCTCCACCGATAAATAAAACTGCTAGATGATGAAAGATGGTAATTGACACCAAGATTAAAAGTTGAAGCCAATAAATTAATCTCGCGCGTGATTTGTTCTAAAAATTCTTTTTTCTTGTCAAGAACGAGAATTTGCAAGTCAAATTGAAAATCTCCCCACTTCAGACGTGCTGATTGCTCATCATCCTTTGTTCTTTTCTGCAGATTGTATTTTCTTGTATCATCAGAAAGCATCTTATATCGATATCTCTCCTGAAATAACTTCCCTGGCTTGAAAACTACTTGGTAAATCAAGAATTCTGGAATGTCTGTTGACGAGTGTAACAAGCTATCAAAAAAGATCATTAACGAATCAGATGATTTTACTTCTAAAACGGGATGATTGACCCGTTTAAGTTTTATTAGAGAAGAATAATAAGATTTTTCCAGAATTTTGTGCTCTTTCTGATCAAAACTACTTAAAATAATATCATGGATGAATGCAAGCCTCCCTATTGATTCTTCTTTCCTTCCTTTAATTCCCAGAAAAGAAAAAAACTGCATTAACGCGGCTTCTTCAATCTTTTCCGTGATGAAAAATAAATCAAGTTGAGCTGGTTTCTTCCAAATTATTTCCATGATGACGGGATTCTTGACATTTTGAAGGTTTTTTGTCACGATAGGTGAAATTTTGTTGGCCAAGACTTCTTCGACTGCTATCAAAATTAACTTGTCATTATATTTGACATTCATCGCACGATATTTTCTGACTGTACCTTTTAAATTTCCCAAGAAAAGATGCTTTATTGACTCACCTTACTTCAGTGTACTTTCTAAAACAACCAAAAAATGAATATTTCTTGTCCCACTAACATTTTTTGAAGAATTTCACTAGATATTCTTGATGGTCCTTTCCAAAACTCTCATTTTTTGAATTGGTCCGACCAAGTTCGGCTTTTGAGTGGCCTTGCGGCAGAATCCGCTGGAGAGAACGGTCTGATGCCAATTTCCTGAAGGAAATCTCCCGATTTTTAACAAGATGATTAATCATCACCGAATAATGGAAACTCTCACATCAATGATGGGGAAAGTATCTCCTTCTCGAGTTAACTTTCGGAAAAGTCAAACCTTTAGATTTTTTGGTCTTTAAAAACATAAACATCGATTAGACATTGAAGAAACTGACTCAAATAAAATTTGTAGAGGCGCTGAAAATGATAAACATAAAAAAATATTTCATCAGATTCCGGAAAATCTTAACGGAAAAAAGGGGATCACCAATGGTCGAAGAAGGAATATTAATAGGTATTGGACTATTCGGACTCATTCTGATACTAAGCGTTGTCACTGGAATTTTGGATTGGTTCGTTAATTTAGGAGATGAACTCATCAGAGAGTTAAGTTCAATGTAGCAACAAGAATAATCCCTTGAAAGGTGGTGACATTGGTATGACTCTCATCACGATAAGTAATCAATGGGATGATTATATCCAGGGTTGGCAAATACTAATAAACACTGGAGATGTCATTACTTGGAACCTATTACTACTAGTGGCATTCACCGTCAGAGCCATTGCCTTTATCGTGTTATTAGTCTCTTTAGGAGAAAGACTTTACTATGAGAGACCTACAGCTACACGAAGAGCCATTTTAAGCGTCATTGTTCTACTTCTCGTCACATTACCCTTTTTCTTTGCTGGTCAACCATTAATATACCCTTCATTTAAAGATTTTAACTCAAATTAATTATTTGATTTGATTTACTCAACCAGAAACCCAAGCTACTGCCTCTATTTCAACTTTTCTCCCCTTTGGCAATGAACTGACACCGACAGTAGATCTAGTGGGCCTATGTTCGCCAAAAAAGTCTGCATATACTTGATTAACCTCATTAAACTTGTTCATATCTGTCAGAAAGATGGTGCACTTAATGATATTTTGAATCGTGCCACCAGCTGCCTCAACTAATTTTTTCAGCTTCTGAAGAGCATCACGAGTCTCCTCAGCAAACGATCCCTCCTTACTAGAAACTTGCCCAGAAAAAAATATTAATCCATTTTCTAGTTGAATTGCTGGCGAGTAATGTCCAATTGTCGTTATTTCAGAGGTCTTGATCTCTTTCATTTCTCCATCACCAATTATCGACTTGAAGCAACCATTTAAAAATATAAGTGCGACATCGGTTATTGGAAGAATGATGCCTCTTTTTCATAGTAATGCGAACAACAAGAAAGTAAATACCTTTCTTGGACCTGTCCCTTGCTATCACATTAGCTTGGAAAATAATTAACAAAGTGAGGAGAAATGGAAACACCCGTCATAGTGGAAGCTCTGAGAACTCCTATTGGAAAATTTAATCGTTCCTTGGCAGCCTACAGTGCAACCAAATTAGGCGCAATAGTAGTTAAGGCATTACTTGAACGTACCAATATTGACCCCACAATCATCGATGAGGTCATTATGGGATGCGTATTACAAGGCGGACTAGGGCAAGCGCCTGCTCGTCAAGTTGCCATTAACGGAGGCATTCCACCAGAGGTAGGAGCCGTTACCATTAACAAGGTTTGTGGTTCAGGACTCAAGTCAATCATTACCGCAACACAGGGAATCAAAGCTGGTGATGGTGAAGCTTTCATTGCTGGGGGAATGGAAAGTATGACTAATACACCATATTTCTTACATCGAGCTCGTCATGGCTACGTCTACGGAAACTCTATCTTGTATGATATGATGGAGCACGATGGCCTCAAAGATCCGTTCATTGGAATACTCATGGGTGAGACCGGCGAAATCATTGCAGAAAAATTTGGCATAACGAGAGAAATGGCGGATAAATTTGCAGTTAGAAGCCATCATTTAGCCGCAAAAGCCACGCAAGAAGGAAAATTCAAGCCTCAAATTGTCCCAATAATGGAAAATGTCGATGGAAAAGAAACAGTCATCCTAGATTATGATGAAGGCATTAGACCTAACACTAACATCGAGAAATTAGCTCGTCTCAAGCCCGTATTCCGAAAAAATGGAATAGTTACCGCTGGAAATGCTTCTCAAATCAGCGATGGTGCAGCTGCGGCCCTCGTGATGAGCAAAAAGCTCGCTGAAAAACTCAGTCTTGAGCCCAAAGCACGAATTGTGGCTTATAACAATGTAGGTGTCGGATCAAAGTACGTGATGGAAGCACCCATCCATGGTGTAAGAAAACTCCTAAAACAGACTGAATTAACCATTGATGACTTCGACTTGATTGAACATAATGAAGCATTCGCCACAGCAAGCGTGGCTGTCCAACAAGAACTGGAAATACCAGATAAAATCTTCAACGTGAATGGAGGAGCCGTAGCATTGGGCCATCCTCTAGGAGCCACTGGAGCACGCATTGTCGCTGACATCATTTCTGAGCTGCATCGACGTCGTGGCCATCGAGGACTCGTAACTATCTGCCTTGGTGGTGGTGAAGCAGTAAGCATGATCCTAGAAACAGACTTTTAAGGGGTCGAGATGACAAAGAATGAAACACCAACCCTAAAAGTTGTTCTAACATACAATCCCGGTGATGAGGTAGTTCGTTGGCTAAAATCTAAAGTAAGTTCTAATGTTGAAATTTTCTTGATAGAAGAGATCATATTTGGCGACTTGAAGGATGCAAAAGTATTAATAGGGGGAAAGATACCGAAAGAAATCTTAAATCTTGCAAAAAATCTCAAGTACGTCATCGTGCCATGGTCTGGAATAAACATTGTCAATGTAGATGAAATTCTCAAGTATCATCCGCAAATTCGAATCATTAATAGCCATGGGAATGCTTTAACAGTAGCAGAATACGCTCTCGCCCTTCTCATGGCGATAACAAAAAAAATAGTGGAATCAGATAGATATTTACGAAGAGGTGACTGGAGATTTCGAAAAGTCCCTTCCTTCCCCGTTGTGGGAAAGACAATCACTATTTTAGGTTTTGGAGCAATTGCAAGGAAATTTGTCGAACTCATCCAGGGATTTCGTTGTAAAATCAACGTGATAAAGCGTGATCCCACCACTTTTCCCAACAAATATCGTAATATCGTGAATTTCATTGGCGGAAGAGAAAACTTGACCGATATCCTTCCAAAAACTGACTACTTAATGATAATGATGCCATTGACTAAAGCAACCGAAGGATACATTGGAAGAAAAGAAATTGAATTACTGAAACCGACATCGATTATCGTAAACATTGCCCGAGGAAAAATAATCGACGAGAAAGCTTTATATGATGCTTTAGTCCAAAAGAAGATTGCTGCTGCAGCTTTAGATGTTTGGTACATTTATCCAGGAAAAAAATCGGGAAAATCTGAAAAAAATTGTGCACCTTCGTCATTTCCCTTTTGGGAATTAGATAATGTCGTGATGTCACCTCATCGAGCCTATAATTGCCTAGAAAGAACAGAACTGCATTGGCAAGATGTCGTAAATTCACTCAACGATATTGCCCAGGGAAAGACACCAAAAAATATAGTCAATCTAACCATTGGATACTAACATCCACGCACTACCGATAATAATACGATTAGTTGAACATAAACTAAAGGTGACTGAAATGTTCTTCCCAGAAGACCTATACATTGCAAGAATGAAAACCTTAGAGAATGTAGACTTTCATTCATTAAAACAAAACCAATTGAAAATATATCTAGAATTATTGCAAGAAGCTCATCTCAAACTTCAGGAAATACTTTTTCAAGTTCAAGAAATGCCTGGGATACTTGCGTGGAAATTCACTCCCAACACCTCAATCACAATTAGAAATCTATTATGGGAAATAGGAATTCTGATGAAAGAGGCAACTGTTAAAGGAATTCAAAAAAAGCAATGGACAATCCCACGACAACCACGCTTCATTTCCTTTGAAAAGTTATTAGATCATCTTAGACAATCATACATGGATTTTTTATCACAATTAATGATCCTCGATGATGATGCTCTAAGTCAAGAGGTAATGCTCCCCGATGGTTCTAAAAAATCATTATCTTCCCTAATTTTGTATGTTATCGACTCTGAAATTAAAATAAGAGGACAAATTGAGTTAATTATCACCCTCTATGACTCCTTGGAGCACTAATCATCTGAAATGAAACGGAAGAAGAAGCTCTATTAACCTCTAGCTGCTGTGGTATATCATGAGAAAGATCTTCAGTAGGGATTTTTATGAGCGGAAGGGTTAATATTCACAAAAGCATGTTCAAAATTTTGCTTCTTGGAGAACCAGCTGTTGGAAAAACTTCACTGATCCGGAGATATGTTGATAATTTTTTTTCATCGGATTATAAAAGCACGATTGGTGTAGACTTTTTAGTAAAGCAAGTCGAATTTTATTACGAAAAGACAAAATACCAAATACAATTACAAATTTGGGATATAGCTGGACAAGGAAGTGGTCGAACCAGCTTTAGAACCTTATATTACCAAAAAGTGAATGGAGTACTTTTAACTTATGACATTACTCGCAAAGAAACTTTCGAGCGGCTAGTTGATTGGCTTAATGATGTCAGAAAAGTAAGTCCGAGTGCCCATATCATCGTAATTGGAAATAAAATCGATCTGGAAGAACAAAGAGAGGTACAACCTGAAATTGCAAGAGAATGGACAAAAAAAGTCGACGCCATAGGATGGATTGAAACGTCCGCGAAAACCGGGAAAAACGTGCAAGAAGCTTTCGAAAGTATTGCCGCTAAGATCCTTGGACTTGATGAACTAATCAACCTTCCACCTCTTTAATTTTTGAGGGACCTACTTATGACCCTTGATTTTTTGTTTTTTTTCATCATAGATCTGGCATCAAACAAGGTGATTTTTCATAATGAAATGAATTCAAGTGAAAAAGGATCCATGTTATCATCTATAACCGATTTTGTGTCTTCTCTAATTAATTTTTTCCTTAACCTTGGAGTTGGCGAGTTAAAATCAATTGATCTCGATGTATTTCGAATCGTTTTAGTCCAACGAGGTTCATTCATCTTTGGTTTACTCACACCACTCACAACACCATTATTAGATGCAGAATTCAAGTTAAAAACAATTAGCAGTCTCATCTTATCTGAAGAGAACCGATATTTCCCTAAAAATGAAACTATAATAACAGTAAGCGATGAAGTAAACCATCTCGTCGAGCAAGTTCTGCTAGGAGAAGTATTAGAAATCTCCAAGGAAAATAGAGAAGTCATTCAACAACTCGTACACAAATGGAAATCCCAAATGAAAAATATTGTTCACTCAGTATCGGTTTTGTCCTTTAGTGGCTCTGTTCTTGTTAATGAATCATGGAATGAAAATGACATCCTTGGTGGCCAAGAAATGTTAAACCTCATCCATTCTGAAAGTATCATTGATTTCGAATATTTCGTGCTAGCTACAGAACAAAGAAATCTAATCTTACATTCACTAACATCTGGACTGACTCTATTCATCGAAACAAAATTTCTAAAATCACATACTGAAGAAAAGTATACGCTCGAAGAAATAAAAAAATTAGTAAAGGTGCTAAAAAAATGTTTAACCAGTGAACAAGGATAGTTAGAGGCAATGAAAGATAAAAAAAATGATCGTTATCACGCATTTTTAATATTTGACAATGACAGTGGGAACATTCTGTATACTGAATTTCTCTCAGAGTTGGGAAAGAGGATATTTTCTTCGACTGATCCTCTAGTGATTGGCTCATTTCTTAGTGCTCTTTCATCTTTCTCAGAAAAAATGTCATTCTTAGGTGATGTAAAAACAATAACCTATAACGAACTAAAATTTACTTTCATCATGAAAGAAAATTACGTGTTCGTCTTGCTAAGTAACGTGACAGAACCAGATGCGGATCTGTTATTTAAAATTAAAGTAATCGCCAGCATATTCGTTTCAGAATATCTTTCAGATCTTACTAACGTTAGCACGACATCTGTAGTAAAAACGAGGAATTTCTCTAACTTCAAACACATTTTGATTGAGGTACTATCTGGAACCACAAGAGAATTACCTACACGCCTAGTAAATGCCCTAGATCTTGCACTCAGACGGATACTCCGCCAAGAACGATACATTGATTCAATGGCCATTCTCACATTTACTGGAGATTCCATCATTGAAACCAGTCACAAATTGAAATCAAAAATAAATTATTCTAAGATATTAAGCTTGTTATACTTGAAAAACGTCATAAATTCAACTTACATTATTCTAAAAAGCCGATACCTCACGATAATAGTTTTCAAGTTGGCATCTGGAATACTATTACTCGTAAGGTTAAAAGAGAATACAGACCCCTATACTGCTCTAGATAAACTGATAACTAGTGTAATACCAGAATTACTACATTTCTTCGAGTGAAAACGCAATATAAAATCGAGACTTCAACAAGCAAGATGACAGACAAATAACAATTCCTTCTTTTTTAATTTGATCCAAAGAATCAAGATCCAAAGAATCAAATCACGTTAGGAGCATGTTCTATAAGTTGTAATGGTTGTCCATCTTTCATTATTCGTTTCCTTTGGACTTGTAACAAAAAATTACGAATGAAATCTTCAACCTTTTGTTCGAACTGTTTTTCAATCTCTAAAATTTGGTGCAAATCAGCTCTAGTTTTCGGATATCTCGGACCAAGAACATCACAGAATTCAGGTCCAGTTGATATTGCAAAAGTATCGAAATTACGTGCTAATTCTACGATTTGATCTTTAGATAATGCAAGTAATGGCCTCAAAACTGGTAAAGAGGTAGCTTTGTCGATCACGCTCAAGCAACTTAGTGTTTGACTAGAAACCTGGCCCATTGACTCCCCAGTTATGATGAAAGAAGCTTGTTCCTCTTCTGCGACTGTTTCGGCAATCTTCAGAAAAAACCTCTTCATAAGAATGAAATAATACGGATGTGATGGAGGACTGGCAAATAACTCTAACACTGGAGAAATTTCAATTATATAGAGTTTTTTTAGACCAATCATGGGGGCTAGGGTAACACATTTT
>JAJRXH010000230.1 GCA_024276395.1 archaeon | reverse complement strand
CGCGATGATACGGGATGATGTGCCATATCGCGACCGTTGAACCAAGTATCTTCCGCTATTTTCACAAGCGTCGTCAGTAACTTCCCGGAGGGATTCGCTGAAGATAAAAAAGAAGAAAAACAGAAATACTGGTTACTCTTTCAAGGGTTGAAATACAGAGGCTTTGAAGATACCCCCTGCATATTCTTTTTGATATATCAGTTTCATTGGTGAAAGGGAGCAAAAGAATTCCTCACGTCCGCATCTGATGTAGTACTGTGTTTTCCACGTCTCGATTTGTATGATGATGTAATAAGCCAGCTTGGTAAGCATTGCTGGTTTCTTGACTACTCGGTCACCATAATCAAAGATTAACAAGCGTCCTTCTGGTTTTAGAATTCGGTGACACTCATTAAGGACATCGTGGAGTAATGTTGGTGAAAATTCATGAAAGCTTAGGCTGGCAATGATGAGATCCGTTGAATCATCTTGAAATGGCATTTTTGTTGCATCTAGTTGTCGAAAGGAGACGACATTCTTGTAATGATTCGACTCTTTTCGGTCTTTCAGTTTTTTTCTTGCTAAGGAGATCATGTGAGGTGAAATATCAATTCCAGTGATGTGACAGTTAAGATTCTGAAGAACCCATTCCAAGGCAAAAGTGAACTCTCCAGTGCCACATCCAACATCAATTGCTCTTTTGATTTTAGTTGTACCACCAGTATTCGTTAGACAGTCAGAGATCACAGATTTTCTAAGAAATTCTTCGCGATATCCAAGGATGTAAAACATTATTTTGGTGAAGGTATTGTAAAAAGGAGCAATTCCGCCACTGAACGAATGATCCGTGTTCCAAGGAGTGTTTAATTGAGGTAGAGGTGGAAATAGTCGAGGTATTAACTCTCTAGGAATTATCATTTGAGGTACGTTTTTTTTCTTGCTTTCAGTCATTGTCCTCATCATCTTGCTTTTTCTCTAATCTTCTTGCTGGAATTCCCACCCAAACAGAGTTTGCTGGAAGAATACTTTTCATTTTTACAGCCGTATAAACTCCCACAACCACGTTATCTTCCATGGTGACATCGGGGGGAATCAAAGATAAATATCCAATTGTGCAGTTTTTTCCAATTTTTACTTTCCCGAAGAATGCATTTCTTCCGAGATTCCCATGGTTTGCGATAACAGCTCGATTTCCCACGAATGTGTTCTCGTCAATTTCTGTTAAAGGTGCATCAATTCTGGTATCAGTTGCAATGTACACGTTCTTACCTATTTTTGCTCCATATTGCCGAAGTAACCATGGATATAGGAAGAGAGGTGCAAGATAGGGGATCCATTCTAGGGTTTTGCTCCAGTATTTGGAGATGCCATCAGCAGCTAAACGTAAAGCCATTAATATTGTCAATTTTGATTTGTGAGGATATGTTCCAGGTTTGATGCTAGGTAACCACGTGTGAACTACAAATCGTGAATGAATCACGGTGAAAATGAAAAATCCGAGTATCCACGCGGTGAGACTTGTTATTGGTAGAAGTAGGATTGAAAGAAGTTTGTTCGAGCTGGTAATTAACGTGTAGTGAAGAACCAGTAGTAAGGGGAAGAGCCCAATCCATAAGCTTAACGCCGTACTTCCAAGGTATCCAAGTATTCTGATTAGGAATGCAATTGTTTTCATGACTTCACGACCCCATCTTCATTTTTCACGAGAGTTCAAAAATTAATGTTAGGCATCAAGAATCAGTTTTTTTTCTTCAATAAATATAGTTGAGTTACTTTTCCTTTTGTTTTCTTTTAAAAATGATGATTTTGATCGTTGACTGACAGAAAAAGGGATGAATTAGAGATGTGGTTCTGTTTCTTAATGATATGCTCTCCGCCTTAAAGGGCGGTACTTTCTTAGCGACAGTTAATGGTAATCTTAAAATGTTAATGAAGAAGTCAAGTCTCATGAAGCATGTACCAAGGTTTCTTGAGCATTTCCGTGAGCATCTTTTCTTTTAGAAACTTCAAGGTATAATAAGTTAATGCATTTTTCTTGGGAATCGGCTTTCGCAGTAACTTTGCGAGAATGATGTCAATTTTTCGACATGAGGTGACCTCAATATTTTTTCGAAGGATTTTTTGATATTTGTTCACGTCAATTTGTCCTTTTGTGTCAACGGCAATGGCTAGACATTTTCCAGAAAGCCAAGCAGGTTCAATACCAGCTCCTAGCAATGGGTGAGCAAGTCCTAGTGCATCTCCTACACCAATGAATTCGATTCCATTCTGGACATTGGAAATACTATACTTCCATTTATCGTAGGGTAGTGGAAGTTTCCATCCTTTGATTTCAAGATCGTCATGGATGTACACCTCATATTTACTTTCTAGCATTCCCAAAAATTCGCTAAAGTATTGTTTCCAAGAAAATCCTCGTGGGAGTGATTTAGTTTCACCGCCAATTCCCACGTTAACGTGTCGCCCATCCCCTACGAAAAACCAACCGTATCCGAGGACCTTGCTATCAATGATGACGATATGGTCGTCTGGATATTTAGCATTGGAGACTATTCCATCGAATCTAACGATGTGAGCAACGTCACGTGGGTTCCATTTTTGATTAAGTGCCTGAAAGGTAATTTTAGAATATCCGGTGGCAATGATGGTCTGGGGGGTGCAGAGTTCGATTACCTCCTTGAAAGATAATCGTTTACCAGTTAAAGTAATCTCGATACCTAATTCCTTGGCTTTTTGGATGAGCTTTTTTTGTAGTTCTTTTCTTGTTGTTACGACGAAAGGACTTTTTAATCTCACATGTTTTCCAGACGGGAGACCGACGATGACATCCCTTCCCTGGTGTGCCTCTTCGAGGTAAACATGCCATTTTTCTTGGAGATATTGATGAAAATCAATGGTAAATCCGCCTCCACATGGTTTATTCCAGATGTCCCTTTCATACACGTGAACTTCGTGTCCTAGCTCATGTAGGTGAAATGCCGCCGAGAGACCGGCTACGTTACCACCAATGATCGTGAATTCCGTCATGTACATCCCGCTTTGGCAATTGGTGAGAGAATATGACGTGAAACCTACACTTCGGTCATCTTAAGTGACTATCTACAAGAGAAAATTTTCCGTCATTACTCGGAGTTAAACGCAACATTCAAGAATGAGGACAATGGCAAAAAAGAGAAAAGAGAAAAAATTAAGATCTAGAATAGAGAGGGCCAACTGTAATCCAGTAAAATTAGCCCGATGGTCGTAAATAACATGATTGTTGCCCATGGGATGAGTCGCTTCCATCCGATGTCGAGTAATTGGTCGATTCGCACTCTTCCAAAGGCTCCTCTCACTACAATTAAGAATATGATGACAAGATGTATTTTTGTCCAAAGTACAACGAATTGTAAAAATTCGATGAGTCCTTGATTCAGTCCTAAGGTAGACTGGATGTTCTCCCAGCGGAGAAAATCTAAGCCGCTCCAAAAGGCGAGATGCCATCCTCCTAGGAACAGAATGACAAACAAGAAACTGTTGACAAACATATGGAAGTATTCAACGGCCATTGCCATCATGTATCTGATGCCAGCTATTTCTGTCCTCCATCCCATCACTAGTTCGGCTTCAGCTTCTGGAAGATCAAAAGGAATTCTTTCGGTTTCTGCCACCATTGAAATGGTGTAGATTCCAGCGACAATGATACCTACTGGTAGGAAGAAGATTGGGATGTTTTTGAATCCCGTGAATCCATAGAACAAGAACCATCCTCTTTCGGCTTGAGCATTAATTAGTCCGCCAATGCTGAAATCACCGTAAACAAGGAGTACTATGACTACTGACATTACCATTGGTATTTCGTAAGAGATGAGTTGCGCCGCACTTCTAAATCCACCAATGATACTGTATTTGTTATTAGAGCTCCATCCGATGAGAAGCACTCCGATGGGATAAAGCGAGAATAGCCCGAAAATGTATAATATGCCAGCTGCTGGATTGAGGATGAAGTTTGAATCACTTAGTGGGATGATTGCAAGGACAATGAAAGCGGTGGGAAGCATGTAGAACCAAGCTAAGTTGAAAGTAAGTTTATCCACATCTTCGGGAATGATGTCCTCTTTGCCGATGAATTTGATGAAATCTGCGATGTTTTGTAGGATTCCATGTTTTCCAATGAAAGGCCAAGGCGCATCAGCAAAGAATGGACCTCTCCGGCTCATGATTCTGGCAATGCTTTTTCTTTCTATCCAAATGATCATAATTACGTCAATTCCTACTAGAGTAAGAAGAAAGACAGCATCTATCAAGCCTTTGATCAATGGTTCTAGAAAATTAAGAATATCTGGAGACAAAAAGGGGCCCAATAGGGAGATTAATAAATTTATCGTGAACTCATGTACGGGTTTTAGAAAGGTATATCCGAAAGGTGTTCCTTGTTGAACCATTTTAAGCCACCTTGAGATAGTAATTATATTTTGTTTAGCTCGTGAACAAATTCTTGTTATTCATTTGAATCGTCTTTAAATAATTAGTCACCGAAATGACTATTCTATTATATATTTAATTCAATATGATCTCTTTGATCTCTTTTGAGGAATTTTTGTGTTTCATTGGTTGAATTGTTCTATCGGTCGATTTCTCCCATACAAAGATCAACGCTAGCTAGAATCATGGCAAAGTCGGCAATTTTAGTGTCCCTTAGTAGTCTTTCTGCTGATGCGAGATTTAACATGGCTGGACTTTTGATTTTTACCCGATATGCATTTTTTCCTTTGGTACCTACGAGAAGATAAGCTTGTTCGCCTCTTGGATCTT
>JAJRXH010000229.1 GCA_024276395.1 archaeon | reverse complement strand
GATGACTTGGCCAATTTCGGAATGGAGTTCTATTGGCATATTAAAACCTCCAAGGACTAGATGATCTTCTCTTGGTTTGTACCATTGGAACTTGTGCGCGGCGTTGAATCATTTGCAAGATGGTGTTCACTTCATTTTGTTTAATTTTTGTCCGAGCATCAGCTTCCACGATTGGAGAAGGCACGGCATATTTTGGATGTGATCTAGTCAGCGGTAGGATGACACTTGCAAGTAAGTTAGCTTGTTTTTTTACCTTTTCTACTGAAAAGGATTCAGGTAACACTATCTCAATTCTCATTGGTGTATCAAAAGGTACAGACTTTAAGTAAAACGCATAAATCTTGTAAGTTTCTTGTCGTGGATAATCGTCAGAATTTTCTATTTGGTCAGAAATGACTTCAAATTCACCTCTGACAAAAATTGCTGTTCTGTGCCTGTCTGGGAGGAAATAGTAAAGAAATTCTTGGTCCCTGCTTGTTGCGAAGATGTTTCGGTATCCTTTCATTTGTCCTCGTGAGTGTTTCATTTGTTGGAGTAAAAATGGAGTTGACTTGAGGAGGATGTCCATGAATTGTCTTGAACGGCTATCTTTTACAATCCAAGCAATGGGAACTTCTTTTTTTACGGATTCATTCAGCAGTTGTATGATTAATTGCTTGACCCATCGGCTGGGATTAACCAATTGTTTACTTTTGCTTAATAGGAGTGGTAAATCTGGAAATCCTCCATCCATGAGTAAGATATCGCAATGTTTGTGTTCTCTTTCAAGCACTTCCAGGGCAACAGCGATTTCTTGGCGGATGCGATATAATCCTCCCAGTTCTTCCAGCTCGTCGTCAGTGTCGACATCTACGTGGTATAGATGGAGTTTCGGATGCTTATTTGGTATGTATTCTGTCTTATATATTCCCCGTGTCGAAAAAGTCATCATCACGGCAACAGCTCGAATAAAATAGAGATCTAGCCCTATCAAGGATCGAGCAACGAGTCCCCCATCAATACCAGCAATGGTAAGATGATTGAGAGGATTTGGTTGAACTAATGAGATGAGTTCTTCTTCTAAAAGGAGTTCCTTTACATTAGCTGGGATTGTTGGGAGTTTAGAATTGTCATGGAAAATTTTTCCGATGATCTCTTTTTTTTTAGCATTTTCTCTCAATTGCATTGAAATTCTTTCGATTTGTTCATGTAATTCTTCTAGCCAATGTCCTTGCAACACGAAACTTCACTCCAGCCAGTGATGTGTGGGATGGACGTGATTAGTTGATGGTAGGTAGAATTGCCTTCTTTAGCCCAAGTGAGTTAAAAGAGATTAGAATCAATAAATGAATACTCACTAGCCTCAAAATATAAAAACTCTCAAAGAATTTCTTTTAAGATTTCTTGTTTGTTCCACCGATCTGTCTTGATGATAAACTTGTCAGTAATCTTAAGAAACTCTTTGCTGACCAGATTATTGATGATTTCTTGAATGATGTTTCTGGCCTGACTTTTGGAGATGTGTTGGTTTTGATCTTTCATCGTGTTGACAA
This sequence comes from archaeon, assembly GCA_024276395.1. Classification (GTDB taxonomy): domain Archaea; phylum Asgardarchaeota; class Heimdallarchaeia; order Hodarchaeales; family S146-22; genus JAJRXH01. The sequence goes on along the minus strand of JAJRXH010000229.1, from coordinate 9,399 downwards.
GGTCTTCAGCCATCGAAGAGATGGCTTTTGAACGATGCTTCCTTGATTTAACTAGTTCAAAGGCTGATATGACAATGAATAGGCCATGATCTCGGAGAGTAGAGTCCTCCAACATGATGCCACTTTCTTTTGCCCTGGCAAGTTTGAGTTGTTGAATGAGATTTTTCAGTTCGTTGATTTCTTCTTGCATCTCTAAATAACGTTTTTGTTCTGCATGATACTTCAAGAATTCAGTTAATTCGCTTCTCAAATCAGTAACAATGGTGAACCAATTTCTAAGAATGCGTGAAAGATTCTTTTCTTGGAAATTTGACGGATCATCTTGGTATAATAAGCACGGAAGGAGGGAATCCTTGTATAAACTGATGAGGCGAAGTTGTTTTTCAAATTGCTTTTTTTGTAGGTTTTCTTCCACGGCAGCAATCTCATCTCTGGTCTTGAATAGCATGAAACAGATGGTTGGCGTCTCGGACGACTTGTATGAAATCATGTTGGTATCTCTTTGGATGTTTATGCTCAATAAGGCAGGAAAACGCATTATTTCGCTGTATGTTTCTTCTACTTCTCGTTCTAATAGATAATCTCCAATTTCTATGGAATCTTGGTCAACATATTCGATTCTACTAAATTTTGCTCGATAATTCATATCTTGGTGTTCAAAGAATACATCCACTCGTGGTAATAGAGACATTATTACCTTTTTTAACTCTATTTCTAATTGCTGGTCATTTAGTGTTCTTAGTTTATTTTCTAAGGTTCTCCAGTGTCCTTGGGTCTCAAATCTTGCAAGGATGTTGGCGAGTGTATAAGCTAACACGTTTACTTTTCGAATGGTTGCTTCTTCAAGATTTTTATTTCCCTTGAAAACGATCTCTAGTGTTTTTGTTGAGTTTTCTGAGAACGTAACGTCGTTAGCAATGGAATATAATGCAAGGATGTTGGCGACTCCTTCTAATATTCGTGAACCATAGTTTCTCGTGAGTAAGAAGGGTTCATAAAGCCACTTGCTGAACCTTTCGGTACGTTCATCTTGATTAAACAATCTGTCGACATCACGTTCTCTCATGAAGAATGCTAGGTAATAACCAGCTCTTAACGAGTCATGGATGGATGATAAAGCATCTATCCAAACTTCAAATTGCTTTCCAGCATCTACTTTTGCCATTTCGTCGATGAGAATGACAATTTTATAACTATGTTCAGCTAGTTTCTGCAATAAGGTAACAAGTACCCCCGTGGCCTCCAAGTAATCGGATAATTTGTTCTTGTCAATTTGCAGAACTAAGGTTTCAAAGGGAGCAAAATCTTCCTCTGGATTTCTAAAAAAATAGTCTTTTACTGCTCTGGAGGTAGCCTTGAAAATTTCTTGTGTTCCTAATCCAGCATTTATTGGAATGATGATAACTTTTTCCCAATTCTTTACCTCGTCAATGATACCATGAAAAAGTTGACTTTTTCCAGTACCAAAGTCACCAAAAATGAAGGAATATCCCCTCATTCTGTCACATTTCTTGATTCCTTTTAGAATTTGGTTATAAGCCCTTTCGGACTCATCTAATGTGATCAAGAAATCTCTAATGTTAAAATTTTCGGTGTCTTCATTGGTAAGGGGTATTCCTTCACTGAATAATCGTACCACGTGATCAGCAAGATCTCGGTCTAACTTGAGAACCTCTTGATAATATTCAAGTCTTTTTTCTAGTAAATCGGCAAGTTCACTTTCTCTGTCGGCTTTTTCAGAAATTACGGCAATGTCTTGTAAGGCTCTTCGGATGATATCTTCCGGAGAACTTCCATTTCCTAGAGTTGTTTGATTCCGAATTCTTGTTAATTGAGGTTTCACGGGAGGAATCGGAGGTGGTATGCTTCCACTAGGGCTGACTTCCTCTAAGATTTCTTGTAATTCAAAATCATCTTTTTCTTCTGTGAGAGCAGCTACATCATAGCTGGTCCCCATCGAGCGTCGGAGTTTCTCAGCGAATCGAACTCCCATCATTCTTAACATTGTCGGAGAATTCTTGCCATTATAAATGAAAATCTTGTTTAGTCTTGGAACTGGGAGAATGTAGACTTGGTCGGACCTCAATTCACTTTTCTTGCTGATAGTCACCTCTTCAATTTCGCCATCGTGTATTACACGATAGGCCTTGATTGCTGCACCCACTTTACTAACTTCCTCTCAGCCCTTCACAGTTACAATAAACTTTCGGTTTTTTAAGGTTTGTTTTAAAATATCAAATGATTCCGTGACGTTTCATCGTGAGAAAAGGTACTGTCATTTCATGTTGATGGACGTTTCTAGTGAATTCTGATCATAAAATGTTTTTTGTGTTATCATTTTAGCGTCTGAGGGGGGGCTTTATGGGATTACTCAATAAAATTCTTTGAAGCTCGTGTCTCTTCCCATATTAAGATGTGGTCATGATATGACATCTTGATGATACTTCGAGACTTCATTAGCAAAAGAATGTGAGATAGTTGCCATGTTTGGATCAACCATACCTAGGTTACTGTTACACTTGATATTAGATGCATTATGGCTAGATTTTCTAGAAAATTCGTGTCAAGTAACGTTCATCCGAGAATTTCCTGGTGTTGAGACGGCAGCACTTCGCTTGCCGCCACGTGATAAGCATTCAACTTTGTCCATCCCATTATATCAAGCCCTAGTCTTGTGGATGTTAGGTTATTGCGAACCTCCCGAAGCAGAATTCTTGCCACGCCAAGGAACCTTGGAAAGCATCTATCGAAAAGAAAAACGTTCAACCAAGCTGCAGCTAGTTGAAGATCAAACCCTTCTAGGTGCAAAACTTCTCATTCAGATGCAAGATCGGAAAGTGATGGAAAATGGTGACAATAAGTACGAAAAAACCATTTTGGAACGTTTAAGAACTTCATACAGTCAATTTATCAACCGACGAATTAGAAAAATCATGGAAATTAATCATCTTAATGAAAATAACGTGAAACAAGCTAACGTGATGCTTGAGGAGAAAGTGTTACTTCATCTCATCAATGAAGTTTATCGTGCTTGGCATCAACATCTCTTGGAAATATCGTCATTGGATGATTTGGTTAAAAATATTACAGAAAAAGATCAGCAACAACAATTAACGGGCGGATGAAACACGCTTCTTGAAAGAAGAAGTGAAAGTTAGGTGAAATTATAAGAAAATGTGATGCACATGGACATCTATGATGAATTTCTTGTCTTCATTCAGGAATTTGTTAATGAAGAAGGTGTTGCTGTATATGAGGACAAGATAAGAGAAATGCGGAGTGAGGGAGCTCGAAGTCTTCTCGTCAATTTTCAGGATCTGGAGGTATTTAATCCAGATCTTGCCGAGGAGTTAATTCAAAGTCCAGAATACCTTCTCAAGGAAGCCTCACGAGCATTGAAAGATTACCTCATTGATTGGGATCCTGAATTTCTTGAATCTCTAAAAGAACGAGTTTATGTCCGAGTTCACCATCTAGATGACACTGCCAAGCTCTCCATCCGTGAAGTCAAGTCTCAATATCTTGGTAAACTAGTAGTTGTCGATGGCATCATCACGAGGATGAGTGAAGTTAAACCAATGCTCAATCGAGCTCGCTTTTTATGCGTGGCTTGTCAATCACCCACTAGTCTCATCCTACAAGAAGAAGGACGTTATACCCCTCCTTATCAGTGTGAAAATGTTGAATGTGGAAGTAAAGGGCCGTTCAAGTTACTAAGGGACGAATCTGAATTCATTGATTGGCAGTCATTGACTATGCAGGAAAGACCTGAAGATTTACCACCCGGTCAGCTGCCTCAGTCCTTGAGCTTGGTTGCGTTGGACGACGTGGTAGATCTAGTACGTCCTGGCGATCGTGTTCGCATTATCGGAATTCTCAAGGCCAGAATTCCCGGAACATTACAACGAGGAAAGATGGCAACTTTCTCGCGATACATTGAAGTAATTTGGATTGAGAATGAGTCTGACAAGATTGAAACCATAGAAATCACGGATGAAGATGAACAGAAGATCTTGGAATTAGCTAGCGACCCTCTCATTTCACAAAAAATTCGTGATTCCTTGGCACCCTCGATTTATGGTCATGATCTCATTAAAGAGGCAATATGTCTTCTATTGTTCGGTGGATCTCCTAAGAAAACGCAAGAAGGTCTCAAGATACGTGGTGAATCGAACATTCTCCTCATTGGTGATCCAGGTGCTGGAAAGTCGCAATTATTGAAATTGGTTGCAAATCTTGCTCCTAGAGCATTATATACATCTGGAAAGGGTGTTTCGGCTGCTGGATTATGTGTTTCGGGTGATAGCATTATTTATTTCGAGGATCATGCCTGCAAAATAGGAGATTTCGTTGAACACTGCTTTGAGAATGGCTCTGTAAAACGTCATGATGAAAATCACGAATACTGTGTTCCAAGCTCTGAATATCAAGTTTATAATCTGGATTCCGATATGAAAGTCGGTCTTGGGAAGATCGAAAGGGTATGGAGGATTAAATCTCCAGAATTGATGGTCAAGGTAGAAACAAAATCTGGAAAGACTCTTAAATTGACACCTGAGACAAAATTACTTGCTATCGATCCGTTATTTGGTATGATTTGGTCTCCAGCAAAACTCTTGAAAGTAGGTAGCCAAATAGCAACTGTCAAAGACTTATCAGTTAATGATGATGCAATGGGGGTTTCTTCAGCTATATATGATCTCTTTTGGGATGAAATAATAGATGTTGAAATGTTTCCTCCCGATGAAACATATGTTTATGACTTGACTATTTCCGGAACTCACAATTTTGTGGCAAATGGTATCATCGTCCACAATACGGCTGCTGTCATCCGTGATTCGGAGACAGGAGAATTAACTCTCGAAGCAGGAGCTTTAGTGCTGGCTGACCAAGGAATCGCTCTTATAGACGAGTTTGACAAGATGCGGCCAGAAGATAGAGCAGCCATTCACGAAGCAATGGAACAGCATTCATATCATCCTGCTACTGAAATTACACTTGCTGATGGTACGATTGTCAAGATCGGTGATTTTGTCGATATGCTATTTGAACAAAATCAAAACATGATAGTAGACGGCATGAATTGTGAGATTTTGCCGTTAATTTCTGATATTTTCGTATTATCTACTGACTTTAAAACAATCAAGCCCATACGAATTAACCGTGTAAGTAAACACGAAGCACCTGATCATTTCTTTAGGATTACTTTCTCCAATGGAAGGTCCATCGTGGTTACGCCAGAACATCCAGTGTACATTTATGAGGAGGGAAAAATCACGACGTGTCCAGCTTCAGAGATACGGGCAGGAACGCTTGTTCCAGCTCCGAGAAAAATTTGCTATGAATCTTCCGATGGCTCTCTTCAGACTCCTTTTAGATTAGAAGATGAGTTCATTCACTTACCAGAAGTCATTACTTCTGAGCTTGCAGGGTTTTTAGGATATTTCGTGTCAAGAGGAGATTTCTCTGGAGAAAAGATCTTATTGGAAGTTGATATGAATGATGAATCACCAGATACCTTAAATTACTTGAAAAATCTGATAAAGAAGATATTTGGAATAGAACCTACCGAGGATGCTGCTGATCGAACGGAAATCATCGTGGTTTCACGTTCATTGCTTGATTACTTGCAGCATAATTTTCCAGAAATGATGAAAAACTTGCAAGAAAGACGGATTCCAAGACAAATTTTTGGCTGTTCTGAGGACATTCGAACGTCTTTCCTTGAGGGAGCCTTTCTTGGGAATGTTTTCGTTGGTCCCGATTATTACATCTATTCTGCCTTTTCAGAATACCTTGCCAAGGATTATCAAGAATTATTACTTACCCTTGGAATTCATTCTATGATTCAATCTGAAACGAGTTCTTTTGAGGAGAAAATGAGCCTGACATCCTTGCGATATAAAATTTACATTGAAGATGAGGATGTTCTAGATCGATTCATTTTAAGAGTAGGTTTGGATGAACGAGAACAGATTTCAATGAGATGCAATTATAGACTTTTCAAGTTATTTTCAAGAAATGGAAAAAGGGTCAATCAGAACTTGAATGAGCAATCCGGCAATGTTATTGCAATCATTAATGATGGAAAAGCAAGAGAACTTGATTTGATCAGTAGCATGTATTGTTCTCAGTTTGCTGAAGAAAATGGACTCGAAATGAATGTTGCAGCTGCGGCTAACTCGCAATATTTAGTCGGAAATGCATTAATTGCTCAAAGCTGGACTGACCATTCCAATGAGAGTGCTCAATCTCTTGAAGGTTCATTACTATCTTTCTCAAGTTCAGAGGCAGAACTGATTCATGACTTTCATCAAGTTGATCGGAAGGTAGAGCATCTTGGACAGTCAGGGTTGTTTAAATGGTTACAAGTAACCTCAGTGGAAAAAATTCCGAATGGTGGTGAACTTAGAACAGACTGGGTATATGATGTGACCATTGAGCCAACACGAAATTTCATATCACAAGGATTAGTTCTTCATAATACCATTTCCATTGCCAAAGCAGGGATTGTTGCCACGCTCAATGCACGAACTTCCGTGTTAGCAGCAGCTAATCCCAGATATGGACGTTGGAATCCGCTTAAAGAATTATCACAAAACATCAACTTGCCACCCACGATCTTGTCACGTTTCGATCTTATTTTCGTTCTTCAAGATGTTCCAGATCATGAGGAGGATGAAAGAAAAGCTTCGCATATTCTGTATCTTCACATGAAAAAAGAAGATGAATTAGAGCCTCCCATTCCAAGAGAGTTGTTGAGGAAGTACATTGCATACGCTCGTGCGAACATCCACCCAAGGCTTACACCAGAGGCTAAAAGTAGATTGCTAGAGTTTTATCTCACGTTACGGGATAAGAGTTCACGAGTTCAAGACATCGGTCCTGGGCCAATTGCCATTACTGCACGTCAGTTAGAATCACTGGTACGACTGGCCGAGGCAAGAGCCAAGATGCACTTGAGGGAAGAAGTTACTGAAGAAGATGCAGCAGCAGCGATTCGCTTGATGGAGGCTACACTTACTGCCATTGCACTAGACCCAGAGACAGGACTGTTCGATGTCGATACCATCACGAGTGGAGTAAGTGCCCGGACACGATCGAAACTAGAACGGTTTAACGAAGTCATTGACCGATTAACAGAAGAAATGGGTACTCAAGGCTTCACGCTGGAGGATGTGTTACGACAACCAGAAATGGCTGGAATTGATCCACAAGAGATCGAACGATGGCTGGAAGAAATGGCAGCACGAGGGCAGCTTTTTGAGCCTCGTCCTGGAAGGTATTCAAAAGCTTGAGACAAGCTTCATTCATTTTTGTCTTCAAGTACTAGACCAATTAATCACGAGAAAAACTGGTTCTTGCCATGCCTTCAAAGGAGAAAGCTCTAGGGCAGTACATCACACCAACCTCAGTAGTTAATCTAATGGTTTCTTTGATCACACATCCAACAAATTCGAAGATTTTGGAACCATCTGCTGGAAATGGGGCTTTTTTGAACGTTCTAAGAGAACAAGGGTTTAATCATGTTGATGCCTTTGAAATCGACTCAACGCTTGCTTCAATGACCGAAGGAATCACGGTAACCAATTTTCTAGAGTTAGAGATTGAAGAAGAATACGAGGTGGTGATCGGGAATCCACCTTACGTGAGATGGAAATATTTAGATGAACGACTGAAACAATTTTTGGAGACGCACGAACCTTGGAAGTCCATTTTTAATCACTTGTCGGATTTGTCCTTCGCATTCATTTATTCCGGAGTGCGAGCCCTCAAGAATGGTGGTGAACTGATTTACATATCACCTTTATTCTGGCAAAATGCACATCATGGCCGATGGCTTAGGCAATACCTACTAGATAATGGTTATTTAGATTTGATGATTGATTTGGGAGAAATGAGATTATTTTCTAATGCTAACTTGCATTTCATTATTTTTAGATATAAGAAGACAAAAAGAAAACAAATGATGGAAAGTTGTCAAAAATCCGTACTAGTGTGCAAGATAAGAGAAAGAAAAATGAATCTTGGTGAACTTGAACGTGTATTAAAGCTTATGAGGACCAAAATGCATTCTTTCAAGTTAGATTATAGTGAGGTGGGCTTAAGTTTTGAGGAAAGATTGTTCCCACGCCATCTCCCCATTGAGTTGTATCTTGCACCACATCCACGTGATGCAAATCCGTGGATATTCATGAATCCAGAACAGCTTCGTTTTACTACTACCTTAGAGCAACAATGTCAAATTGTTGCTGGGAAGTATCACGTGCCCATTTTGGTCAATAAGAAAAAAAGAAAGCAGAATTCTTCTCTTTCATACGTGAGTCTGGGGCACATCGCCACCATTGCGAATGGTCTGGTCAGTGGATTAGATAAGGCTTTTCGATTTCCACGTGCGTATCTTTCGTTGCTTCATGAGTTTGAAACTAAGCATCTTCTTAAAATTGTGAAGGCACGTGATTTAGAACGATATAGAGCGAAGAAATATAGTCATTACATTTTCCTAAATGACGTCTTTGATGAAAAATGCTTGAAACAAAAAGCACCGATTTTTTATCGTCATCTTCTTCCCTACAAGGAAAGATTGCTTCAGCGATATTCTTATGGAAAGGAGTTACCATGGTGGCATTGGGCTTTCCTTCGATCTTTCCAGTTGTTTAGTCAACCCGTTCCCAAGATCTTTGTGCCTTGCAAGGAACGCGTGAGTCATCGTGGATACGTGAGGTTTGCGTTAATTCCAGCTGGGGTTTACCCAACACAGGATATGACCGTGATTGTTCCACATCCCTCATTAAAGGAAAGCATTCAATTCATTCTTGGCCTATTGAGTTCAGATGTTTGGTTCAAATGGTTACAGGCTAAAGGTCACATTCGTGGAGGCGTGTTGGAATTTTCCGAAAAACCATTGGAGCGCATTCCCATTCGCTTGATTGATTGGTCAGATCTTCGTGAAGTAGAATTGCATGATGAAATTACTACCATGGTTCAAGAGATTATTGATGAAGGTTTTTCGTCGGTGAAACAAAATTCCATCAACAAGTTAGTTCTTGATCTACTTGATCTTAGTAGTTAGTGAACACGTGTCTTAGCAGGTCGTGAGGGTTATGAAAGGTCAGTGGTTCAAAAAAAATCGGCCATTAGTGATGGCACATCGTGGAGATCAGGAATTGACGCCAGAAAATACCATTCTATCGTTTGAAAATGCTGTCAGTCTCGGTGTCGATGTTCTAGAGACGGATGTGAGAATGACCTTTGACAGGAAATTAGTTTTGTTCCATGATGAAACTTTAGAACGGACAACTAATGGATCTGGTAAGATTTCTGAGCATTCTCTGGAAGAGTTACGTCATTTAGATCTAGGTTATCGTTTCACGTTAGATGATGGGAAAACACATCCTT
>JAJRXH010000228.1 GCA_024276395.1 archaeon | reverse complement strand
ATGTTTGGCATCGCGTCTTTCTTTTTTAAAACTTCGCGAGAAGTCACCCATTACCTTCATTCAACGTTCGTTTCTGCTGATTTCAACCCACTGTAACCTAGACGAATCCTATATCAGCTCGTGTACAAATACATCAAGAAAAACTTAATTACAATCCCTTAAACGATGTAAAAAAAGATGAACTGATGAATTACCCTAATGACTCTAAAATTACGGAAATTCAAAGGATTTTAAGAATCGTTTCACGAGATGTGTATGGGCTGAACCATTCAGTAAATTTCTGTGAAAAAATTAATGAGAAAAGAAAGAAGAGCATATCTTGAAGAACTTAGTTCTCGTGATGCGGCGCGATAAAGTTCAGTCATACGATGGGGAGGTTGCTTTCATTTATTTTTCCTCATTTTCGGCAAAACTAAGGTAACAAGAGCTGTAATAACAGTTTTCCATCCTAGTCCGATCTCTTGTTGTCTTTAAAAGACAAAACATCCATATCTTGTCATCTAGGCTGCATCCATGGGAAAACTTCCAAAACATTTCTCTTCGTTCCTACATACCTTTTTCGTAACTTGTAAACATATTGTAGGAATGAAATATGATGTCAAGATGTGTAACAGAAGAACTAAAAAGGGCAGTCGTTGCGAAAAAAGTTTTAAATCTCTCTACTGTTAAGTTCTCATGACTGGTGTGGAGTCAATCCTATTTGGATGACTTCTTATAGACAACTAGCTCTTAGAGTAACATCATAAAAAAATAGAGAGACTCCACGACCAAGTCCTCCCCATCCTAAAATCTTTACCCAACAAGGATTTGAACCCTTTGGGAGAATGAAAAAATGTCGCGCCGCATCACAAGATCTAAATATGTAGTCCTAGCTCTAACTGGACTCTTTTTAATGGTCGCCTTTTCTGCAGCTACACAACACGTGGCTGCTAAGAGCACTCCTGTAACAGTTGAGATTCAAAGACTCGCTTTTGGACCTTTCGACGATGTTGATGCCAACAAAATCCTAGATTTTGATCAACAATTATTCCGTGCAACACCAAGCCACATGAAAGTCGACGGAATTCTTAGAGTGGATAGCATCGTAACACCAGAGATTGTCAAGAAAGTAGAAAGCTTTGGTGTGAAAGTTACAGCCACGTGGGATGTTGTCCTTCGAGATGGAATGGCCATCACTGGATCCAAAGCAGCTATCATGAGACTACTCGAACAGCCTTTCGTTACTGGCTTCCAACTTGACCGACAAGTCAGCCTCAAACTAGACACTGCCCGCTATTACACGGGCGTTGATGACCTTCAATCTCAAGGTTATGACGGCTCAGGTGTCGTAATCTGTGTTATTGACACTGGTATCGATGCTGGACACGTCGACCTTGATGGCGGAAAAGTCATCGGCTTCAAAGATTACGTGAATGGAAGAACAAGCCCCTACGATGACAATGGACACGGTACCCACGTATCATCCATTGCCACTGGCAGTGGAGATGGCAACTACAATTACCGGGGAGTCGCTCCAGCCGCCAAATTAGTAGGCGTGAAAGTCCTCAGTTCTTCTGGTTCTGGTTCAACCACCAATGTCATCAACGGAATTAACTGGTGTGCCGGAACTGGAAAGAGCAGCTATGGAGTCGACATCATCTCCATGTCCCTTGGCTCTTCTTACAACGGTTATGACAGCACTGCCCAAGCAGCTGACGACGCCGTGGCTGCTGGACTCACAGTTGTTGTAGCTGCCGGTAACTCTGGTCCTGGATCCAACACTGTTGGTTCACCCGGCACTGCTTACAACGTCATTACCGTTGGTGCCGTCTCCGATCCTGGAGAAGGTGGATGGGCTATTGCCAGCTTCTCCAGCCGTGGACCAACAGCTGACGGACGAATCAAACCCGACGTCGTGGCTCCTGGAGTCAACATCATGGCAGCTAAGGCAAACAGTGGCAATGGATATGTGTCCTATTCTGGTACTTCAATGGCCACACCATTCGTTTCTGGAACAGTAGCTCTCTACTTGCAAGCAAAGGGACTCACCAATGGTCACACTCCCTCACAAGTTAAGAATGACATTGAGGCTACAGCAATCGATATGGGACCAGCTGGAAAGGACAACACCTATGGTTCTGGAAGAATCGATCCTGTTGCCTTCGTAACTGGCAACACCCCACCACCCAATCCCAATCCACGACAAGATCAAACTGCTAGTGAATCACTACCAGGAAGCGGTTACTACGACTGGTGGAAGATCACTGCCCAAGGTGACGGCTATGATCTGACAATCGAAGTCACCAACTTTGGCAGCGGATCAAACCCAGACTTTGACCTCTATGTATATGCCGGCAGTAAGACTGGTACTGAGGTAGGCAGAAGCGAATCCACTGGACCTACAGAAACCGTGACAGTCGCAGGTCCATCTGCTGGTGCTGTATATTACGCTAAAGTCTCCTCTTACAGCGGTTCAGGTAGCTATACCATCAACGCTTATGGTGCCACTGGCCTCACCCTTACCGACGATGACCTCGGCGGTGGCGGTGGCGGCGGTGGCGGTGGTGGCTCATTTGGTAGCCTCTTGCTCGCCTTACCAGTAGCCGCTGCGGCCTCCTTAGAACTACTACGCCGCCGTAAACACGAAGAGTAGACAAAAAAACACACTAACTTTACAACAACCAACCATTTTTACTCTTTTTTTTCTCTTTTCTCTTCTGTTTTCTATTTTTCCAGTCACGGCACCTTTTGTGGTAATGTGTGACTTTTGAGACCTTGTCATCACGTCACCCAAGGTAGTCGTTGTTCCGTGCCGTTGCGAGGTACAAAACGAGTTTTCGTGTGATTACCACTGGCCATGGGTGATTTCCCTCTTTTTAATGATATATAATCAATCTCCAATTGGAAAGAAGAAAAAACATTACCTAGCAAAACAACTGATCCATAAAGAAAAAATGAAAAGGAATGACAATGATTAACGTTTTCTCATTACTAACCCTATTAAACTAGTGGATCACAATTATTCTCTTTCTATCAATTCTAAAGAATGAGAGGAATGAACATCTTCGTTTTTTTCCGATACTCCCCATATTGTTGTGGGAAATAACATAAAAGTTTCCTCTCCTCAATTCGTGCTCTAGTCACTTGAATGATAACAAAAATGACTAACAAGAACACATTCATGATTGAAAACCGAAGAAGAAGGGTCATTACAAGCGCACATGATATCTGGCTTGCGTACATTGGATGACGAACTAATCGATACATTCCTCGTCTCTGAAAACCTCTTACATCAACAGCAATCGAAAAATTACTTCCTAGACTAAGTGCAGATAAGATTACCAGCGCGATACATCCGCTCAATAACCATAACACGAGGGGAAACGTTTCTGGAGTCGCTGTAACTGGTGACAAGAGGAAAAGGAAGGGAATCGATGCACCGATTAACGGAATGATCACCTCATGGAAACGTGTCCCTCGGTCACGAGCTGGTGGCCGTCTTATATAAGCAGATAAGTACACTGCATAAAGAATGGTCTCTAGAAACCACTGAATTTTATTATAATACCATGAAAATAACGAAACTTGGAATGTAATCCACACTGTCAAAAGTAAGATCATCAAGTAACGGATGAATGACTCTGGAATGGCAGCCACGACCCTCGAGAGAAGATCATCCATTCTTTTCAGCAAGTCAACTGCTTTGCTAAGTCCTAATTCCAGCATTTACCAAATACTCCTCATGAGTTGTTCTTCAATTCCGCGGGAAAGTATTTTCATTCAAAATCAAGTGTTAGAATCAACTACCTTTGCCACATCTGAATTCCATCAGTCAACAAGTCACTTTAAAAGATAAGTCACTTTAAAAGATTGCATCAAGAACAAGAATGTTATATATCACGTGAGTAAGCAAGGGAGGAATAATGGATTTCGACGCAGTCCTTTCAGCCCCTAAAATGATTCCTCCCCAAAAAATCAGTAATAAATTGACAGAAGTTCTAGATAAGAAGTGATAAACTAGGAAACTAATGGTCCCAACAGAGATTGCCACTAACTCAAGAATTAATCTTGAATTTACCCTTAAATTTTCAGTTGCCATCTCAGAACCCATACCATTATTTTTCTCGAGACTGGCAATGTTCAGAAAGATGATGCTGCCATGGATAATTCCTCTAAACCAAAGTTCTTCAACTGAGCTCACCAAAACAACAAGAAGTAACAAGAAGATTGAGAACTCCCAGGAAAAAGGAGATGATGCGAACAACTGCCAATATCCCACGGCAAGCAACGTGCCCAGGATTGATGCACCCATCATCCACAAAAGATCAAACCTTGTTTTAAGAGAGATGATGCCAAGTAACTTGGAGAAAGTTATTCCACGTTTTAACTGTGATTCCCTTACAAGCGAAAATGAAAACAAGAAAATCAGTAACAAGAAACTCAAGATTAGGTATCTGGACCATTCATCTAGTTGAAATCTGTATATCAGGAAAAATAATTGTTGAATGACTAGCAAGATAACAAGCCCATACAATTCAATGCGATGGCCCTTAAGGAACATTTCAGATGGTCTCATGATATCAACACCTAGCCTCATCATGTAATTTGCATCGCGTGGCGTATTTCATTCATTCGAAAAGGTCTTTTAAATTTTCTTCATTTATAATAGTACTCGTGAATGATGAACATTGGTAGGGTTTTTTCTAATTTTATTAGGCGTGCATCATTCCCTTAGCCAACAAATTGACAATGGGTGATCATAAGAACGTCTATTTTTATGAAAAAGGAATTTTTAGCAAGGGCACTCATTAAACTTCATAACAGTATCATAAATCCCTCGAATCACCATAAATCGGAGCTGAAGAAAAGTGTTTATATATCACTAAGAAAAAGCATACTTTTGAGCATCAATGAATTGGTTAAATCAATTTATCTACCTAGTCGCTAATTTAGTGTCCTATCATTCAAGAGCATTTGCTTACCAAGTCGATGGCAACGTGCTCCCCTTTAACAGTGGAGACTTAGGAATGTACATGGGTGTCATCATTGGGAATGCTTCATTTCTTTTATTCTTCCACTTCGGAATCTCTTTCGCCAAGAAAAGGAGAAACATTATTTTACTTTTTCTTCTTCCCCACGTAATCTATCATTTCTTGGTCATCGAAGGGCAGAAGATTCTTTGGGGGATGGAAAGGATTAACGAATGGCCAATTCCTGCCATAAAGGAAATAAATACGTTTTTTGGATTATTATTCGGTATTTTTATCATGTTGTACATGTTACCCGTATTAATGAAACACCACGGTCAACAAAAAGTCATCCACTATCATCTATTAGCTGCAATCATTAGCATTCTCATTATCATAATGGGAATCACCCTTTTTCTACTAAGTAACTTAACACTCTATCCTCTCTTAATGATCGAACTAATTACCGTTTTGGGAGTATTCATTCTATTATTTGATGCAACCCTTCTCACCCTTGATGTCGTTCTTGATTCATTAAACCTTACTAGTCCAGCAAAAGATACAGCACGTGCTTTCACGGGACTATGCCTCCTTACACTCGGTGTTTTTTCTTTCATGGTAAAGAAGATCTTAGAAATTCTCCCTAACTATCTTTCTGGAATGTCTTTCAATCCTTATCTTCAAATGGCTTTTTTCCAGTGGGGAAGCATTCTCATCATTGAAGGACTCATCACATTATCCATCACGAAAATCAAATCAAAGGCTTATATTAGCATTGGACGTCCGTACATGGCTTTAATGGGGATCTTTCCCATCTTCATTGGAATGGCACTCAGTCAAAATGGGACAGTAAATGCAATTCAAGCAGTTTCCCGAGAGATTGCTAAAGTAAGCGCAATTGTTGTTGGAGCATTCTTGGTTGTCATGTTTACTAACACTTTTAATTCCGTGCATGATCACCACGAAGATACCATTTCCAAGCCATATCGACCAATACCGTCTGGATTGATGACACCAAGAGAAGCACTCTACCTATCACTCATTCCAGCCATCCTCACAATGGGACTTGCCTTTCTGTTCTTTGACTTGAAATTCCACCTCCTTGCCATAGGGTTTCTCATATTAGGGTGGGTTTATTCAAAGGCGAAAATAAAAAGTAGATTTCTTTTACCATACTTCTGGATGGGGACTGGATATGTAGTTGGAGGAATAGCGGTAGGATGGTTATTCTTCAAGGATATCGAAACACTCTTGAAATCTAAAGATTTTTGGGCCTTATCTATAATTCTCGGTCTTACAGCCTTCCTTGCAATGATAATGAAGGACCTAGGTGACATGGAAGGCGACGCCAAGGTAGGATATCATACCTTGCCCCTAATATTAGGTGAAAAAATTGCAGTCATGCTGGTCAGCGCATCACTTTACCTTCCAATCCTCATGATATGGCTCTACTTTCTCCTTTTCAGTAGTTTCGAATCCTTGTTATCCTGGTCTTTAATATCAATTTTTTTACTAACCGTGGCTACCCTTCTTTCTCGAAAACTCTTTAAAATTCAATCAATGGATGAAAAAAATTTATCTAAGCGCACGCTATGTTACCAAAAACAATTCATCAGAATAATCATTTACCATCTTTCCATTTTCATCTCAATTATCATCACCTTGGCGACATAACTAACAATGAAAAAGACTAGAGCAAAGGTCCTCTTTTGGATGAATCACAAGCGAAAAAATCCAATACTGGCAACATCACATCCTCAAGAGGCGAAGTTTTCTGGTGGTATTTTCGGAATGGGAATGACCATTATTTAACAAGTCATTCGTGAGATGACAGCCATTTTCATCAACATAAAAAAGAATAAAAAATGAAAGAAGGAAGATCACCAAAAAGGCCTTCCCGAACAATGAGTGGAGGATAATCGCTTGCCCAGCAGTCCCCATCTTGAAAAACTGAAAAAACGAATACATTTCAAGCTAAAATTGGGATTAATTCTTCTAATAGGTGGTTTAATTTTGCTTGTACTGCATTTCTCGATGGTCACTGAATCTAGGGCTGCTTTAGGAATGGATCTAGTCAGTCTATCACAATTATCCTATCAATGGGGCATCCTTCTCGTTTTCGCTGGATCAATCCTTATTTTTTTCAATCTAATGATGAAAATATCCTTGCAAAAAAATGTTACTTAACCACAAGCACGTTTACCTAGTCAATGAAGGCAACCCTCCCTTCATCTCCATAACTTGATTCAAGCAAAAATGAAGGTAGGCAAGGTATTACGTTTAAACGATGGTTTCACTAGTCTAAGTCCAAAGATGATGATACCAGCAAGTCAGCCATGATTTCACCAAAGAACAAGGTTACGATTATCAAGAAGACAAAAACACCGAAAGAAGAAGTAACACCTAGAAAGACAAAGACTGCAGGAGAAATTCCTGCAAGCAACAAGGTTGCCAAAGTAAAAAGCCCAACCGTGCCAGTGAACGTAATAACAGTAAGACGCAGCCATTTTATCATTGTTGTTCGCTTGAGATAAGTAGCAAGGTGATATAACACGTAAAAAGTAGCTGCCCCTCCACAAGCAATACCTAGCAGCGTATAAATCTCTTTCACGGGCTGAATGAACCAAAGACCCATGTTCTCCATCCCAAAAAGAAACCGCTGCAAGCGAATGACGAGTAACCAATACCCGACAAAGGGAACTGCTGAAAGGGCATACCATTTAAGAGCATAGGTACGGTGCACCTGCTCATAAAAAAAGGAATAAATCACGATACCCAAAATGACACCTAGATAAAACCCTAGATCCCCGCTATTCATTGGAAAAAGACGACCAGCAATGATGTAATTCAACTGAAGTGATTCGAACGAAACAAGACCTGAAGACCAACGAAAAAGAGGTAATAGGAGGTCAATGATGACATCACTGCTACTCATTTGCATCTCACCTAATACCACTGAACTACAGCACCAACCTCATGAACTAAAATGTTGTTGCCATTTGATGCATGCAATTCATCA
This sequence comes from archaeon, assembly GCA_024276395.1. Taxonomy (GTDB): domain Archaea; phylum Asgardarchaeota; class Heimdallarchaeia; order Hodarchaeales; family S146-22; genus JAJRXH01. The sequence continues at coordinate 3,854 of JAJRXH010000228.1, read as the reverse complement.
TCATCAGAACATCAACGTCGAACCATGAGAAATTAACTGTAAATGAAAATGAGAATGAGGCCCCATACTAATTCAATGGTAAAAAGATATAGCGTTAAAAACCGCTGCTTGTATGATGGAGACTTTTCCGATAAATAACGAGGACTCTTAACGATTTGAAGTTGCCGATAACTCTCATAAGCTGCCCAAGGAATCAAGATGGCATATAATAACCCTAATGATGTAACCAAACGTTCTTGACCCAATAACATGAAGATTATCGGAAGTAACAAGATGGGTAACCACAGTGAAAGTAACACGAAGGTTGCTCCAGCTTTTTCACCAAATACCACTGGGATGGTACGATAACCAGCCAGCCGATCACCCTCATAATCAACTAAATCTTTGCTCACGGAAATGAAAGTGGCATGGATTGTCAAGACCAGTCCCACTAACAAGAAGAGCAAGTCAACCTCTTCAATTGATCTAAAATAACTCCAGCCGAATAACAAGCCAATGAACACGTAGCCAGTTCCAAACCAGACATTTCCTAGCAGCGTGATGCCCTTAATGCGAGGGAATGGTGTCGAATAAGCAATCCCCATCAAAAGCACAAGAATCAAAATGATTACATGCGCTGGTGTGAGAAAGAAAAAGGCAAGAATGATGGCCAGTACCATTGATAGTAACGATGCAACCAAGGCTTCACCTCTACTTAACTCTCCAGTCACGAGAGGACGATCTGGTTTGTTGATTCGATCAGCCTCGACATCAAAAACGGCATTAAAAGTGACCATAAAGTAATTAATGATACAAGGGATGATCACGGCAGCTATTCCGAAAGAAACAAAATCATCGATTCTAATATCATTGGTTAAAGCCATTCCTAATACGACTGAAGATATGGGAAATATCCACATGTACGGCCTACCAATCCAAAACATGGCCTTAAGTTTAGCAGCATACACTCTAGTTCTTGAGACTGTCATCAATACTGATGTCACGGCAGTCAACACCCTTTTAGAATAGAATCGTTCATCATTCCTCCACCCATTGATCTTCTTTATAATCATTTTCACTGCGACAACAACATTAAAGACATTTTCAGTTCCTTTGATGATATGAAAAATCAAGTGAATCGAAAAAAGCGACCACACGCAATGAAAAAGAAAAAGAAAAAAGCGACATTAATAAAAGCAAGGCATTCAAGCAGTCTCTACATGAGCATTCATATTCCAAATCGATAAATTATATCTGGACCTCCAATAAGTGGAAGAACGAATAACACTCCCATCATAATGATGAGAAAACCTGAAATAATTTGAATTCCACGGAAATTTCTCTGAAAAAAACGAATGATTCGCATTTGACCTTCCGTGGTAACCAACACCAGCAATAAATATGGAATGAAAGTACCCGTTCCAAAGAAGATTAGTGCCACCAACGTGAAAAATGGATTCGCAAAAACTGCCACCAGAGGTATGACCGAAAGAATAGCAGGTCCTGCACAAGGTAAAGCAATTATCGAATACAGAAAGCCAAGAAAGAACAAATCAAGAGCGGTATATTCACCTTTTTCCATGAATTCGGAGACTCTTGAAGGAATTCTAAACCGTGCAAGTGTTCTTTCTTCCAACATAGGAACAAGCATCAAAATGCCCAAAATGATTAGAATGACACCAAAGAAGAATCCCAGTTCGTAACGAAAAGACACTAAAGTCGTGCTAATGAAGAGACCAATGAGTGAGAACATTGCAAAGGCCAAAAAGATACCTCCGGTCAAGAGAAAAGTCCATCCAATGGCTTTTTTTCGAAATGTTGGCGACTTTGGTGGAGATCTCTTCCCCGCTGGATCTTCTTTTTTTCCGGAAGACACTTCATTAATCCTCTTGCCCATTAAATTAAAAATGGTTAAGGGCATCAAGGGAAACAAGCAAGGGGATAAAACAACATACAATCCAATAAGGAAGAAGAGTACAAATAACATAAGGGACGATGATGTAGTTATCGGAATTCCAAAGACCTTTAAAACAGAAGACTGACTCTGCTGATACCAAGCAGCCAGCTGATCTTCTGGTACCACGCGCGTTTCAACATTCTTTACGATTCCACGTTCGTCAACATATACTATCGTGGGAAGGCCAAACACATCAAATTTAGTTGAGCCTTTTAACAACAAATCTCGACCTATTATCCAAGATATACCATTTTCCTCTCGATACTGAGCAAGTGTGACTAAATCATCTTGTGGATCAACTGATACACTCACCACCACAACATCTGGATGCTCAAGTAAAAATGCCTTGATGACCTTTACCTGATCCTCACATGGTGCACACCACGTGGCAAAAAAGTCAATGATGAGTGGTGAACCTACGAATTGATTAATTGAGACGACTTCTCCACTCACGGTCTCTATCTCAAAATTCAAGTCTGTCACGATACTCTTACCAACCACGTTCTCTTCATTAGATAATCGATAAAAATAGGTCAAGTAAAAAGCATATCCTAGAAAAGTTAGTGAAATTACCAGTAATAGAATGAAAGTTTTCCATTTCCCGTGGTAAAAACGATTTTCCCGTCCAATTTTACCATTTTCTGACTTTGTCCCCAACAAATCAGTTCCTTCCCTCACCATCAAATTTCCTTCCAATTTTTTTAATAAAGCTTTGACACTTGTCTGCTGTCTTTCATTCACGTAGAATACTAAATTCGTGAATTTGAAAAAACTTGTGACGCGGCATAATAAGAACTCACGTGGATCGACATAACCGATTAAAAAAGAAATGAAATCCTTCCATATTAGAAGTCAATATTTCCTAACAAAACTTCAAGAGTTTTTACCTAAAAATAATAAAAAACAGACAAGAGAATAGGGTGATTTAATGAGGGAAAGAACGGTTCAGTGGTCATCCATAAGAATATTCTAAAGTTGGAAACTTGCCACCTTCAACTTCCTTTCGATATTGAAGTAAAGCGCTCAGAATGATTTCGTTTAAGTTGGCATAACGCTTCACGAACTTGGGCTTGAATTCACCTGGGACGAAACCGAGCAAATCATGGATAACTAGAACTTGGCCATCACAATGCGGCCCTGCCCCAATGCCAATTGTAGGTACATTCACCGTCTCAGTGATGGTTTTAGCTAACTGCCAAGGAACCGCTTCCAAGACAATGGCAAACACTCCGAGTTCTTCCAATAATTGAGCATCCTCAATGATTCGTGTCGCTGCTTTCTGGTCTTTTCCCTGAACACGATAGCCACCAAGCTTGTGAATGCTCTGTGGTGTCAACCCTAGATGACCCATAACCGGAATGCCTGCATCTAATATCTTTTCTATGGTATTCGCTCGTTCCCGACCGCCTTCAACCTTTACCGCCTCGCAACCTGCTTCTTGAATGAAACGACCCGCATTTCGAACCGCTTCTTCATCAGATACTTGGTAAGATAGGAATGGCATATCACCAATGATAAAAGCCTGTTTCACCGCCTTGGTAACAGCCCGTGAATGCCTAATCATATCATCCATGGTTACTGGAATGGTCGTGGGATATCCCAGTACAGTCATTCCGAGCGAATCACCAACTAGAATCATATCAATGCCAGCTTGATCTACTAGATACGCCATCGGATAATCATAAGCCGTGAGCATGGTTATTTTTTTTCCTTCTCTTTTTTTCTCAAAAAAATCGATGATGGTTTTCTTACGAGCCATGATTGATGCCACCATTCACTTATCATTTAGAAAGAGGAGTCCAAGGACGCGACGCCAAAGTTTTCTTGGCAACATCTTCAAGATGTTGTGCTATACCAAAAAGACTTTCCTTCAGGGATAAGTCATGATTATAAGATGAAATTATTGACTTTAACTCCT
>JAJRXH010000227.1 GCA_024276395.1 archaeon | reverse complement strand
TAAATGGATCTTCTCACGAATCGTTCGTTAATGTATTCATGAGTACTTAGTACTTTCACGATTTCTTTCGTGCCATGTCCTTCTTTTTTCATTTGTCTTGCAATTTCAATGGAACTTTCTCTGATTTTCAAGACGTTCTCCTTCATTCGCAGGTACTGGACGGCCATGAGCCCAAGGAACTGTTTTTTCTTATTATACTCAAACCCAATCCGTGAAAATAACTTTATGAGATTTTGACTGTCCTGCTTGACGAGCAATCGAAGTCGAACGCTCTCAGTGCCAGATGAATCTCGATAGAAGTCCCGTTCTTCTGTTATCTCAGCAGTTTCTATTCCAAAGCGCGCTAATAATCTTCTAATTTGTTCCAAGAATTGACGGCCAGAATTCACGTAAATGACTTTCTTGTTCACACCTACTGCTGGCATGTAAAAATTATATCCGTGGCCACTTATGGTTGCGGGCGTGCTCATTTCAGCACCGAAGAACGCTGCTAAAAACAGTCTTTGAATCCATTTGGGACTTTTCATGACCCATGGTGGAACAAAAAAGTCTTGGCTGGCCTTGTTTCCTAATGGAAACCCTAGTGCAGCCATTAAAGCCACGAAACTTCTTGAGGTAATCCGCACGCTGTGTACCGTTCCCTTGATGGTAGCTTTCCCATACTTTGTCTCAATGTCGACCTCGCGAGTTCGCGTGTAAATCTTCGAGGGAGTCCACCCTAATTCCTCGATGTCTTTTCTTATTTCTTCTAGATCTTCTGCTTGTCCATAGAACCAAGCAAATCCTTTTGATTCGGTTGATAATGAGAAGACAGTGCCATCTCCCAGCAAAAATCCAAAAATCTTAGCTATTAAGGGCAATTTGGGGGAATTTAGGGTTAATGGTAGAAGAGCTCTCTTTTTTAGTTCGTTGACAATAGCATTGAGGTCATAGTGAGGCAAGTCGAGCTGCAAGATGTCATCTTCCGTCACGATGACTTCATCAGGAGGTTCCTCATAAGGCACACCTTCGAAAGGAAATACTGCAATTTTGTCTCCTTTCTTGATCTTTCCAGCTGGTACCATTCCTTTGGGTGTCATGATGGGATGGTCACTTGTAACTTTAATCATTCGTCCTGTTGCGGTTTGCACTGCTAATACAGGTTCGTCTGGATTTTTTTCTAGAAAATAAATCATTCTTGATCGCTCAAGGTCCCTCTTGGAAAAATTCATTGTTTTCACGGTTTCTTGTTGCCATTCATTTCTTAATTGTGCAATTGTTTTAGTGTAGCCATGCTCAAGTAGTATTTTTGCGTCACCAGAGAGACAGTTGATATCGAAGCCTATTCCGCCTGGAGAGATTACTCCCTTGTCATCAGCGACATCAATGGCTGCCACACCCCCGATGGGGAATCCATATCCAGAATGACCGTCTGGCATGACGTATGCTGGCTCAATGATTCCTGGTAAAGTTGCAACATTCGTGATTTGATCATAAACAGCCAAATCCATGTTATTAACGAGTTCTTCCGTGCCAATTACCCGTGCATTAACTCTCATTCCTTCCTTGAAGGTCTTTGGAATTTCCCAAGTGACCTTGTCGATTCGTTTCATGGGAGGTTTTACTAGGTTTCTCTTATACACCTGCCAAGAACTACCACCACGTCTTCTTCTGTCCCTTCTTCCCATTAGTTTTTCACCGAGATGAATTAGGCTTCATTACTTTTTATAGTTGGTGCCGGTCTCCACGAGAGTAGCCTCATTTATTCGATTTGTCGCTAATGAAACTGTTAAAAGGAAGTTGTCTAATGTTTTCACGAAAGACGATGCCGCACGTGGAAAATGAAGGCGTGAAAATTCGTTATGAGGTATTTGGTAAGGGGACACCGCTAGTGCTACAACACGGGATCATGGGATCCATTCGGTCATGGGAAATTACCGGATGGATCCGTTCATTGAAAGATGAATTCCAACTGGTAGTGATTGACGCTCGTGACCATGGTCTAAGTGACAAACCCCGCATTCCAGCAGCCTATGAAGTAAGGACTCTTTCAAGCGATGTCATCAGCGTTTTGGATGACCTAGGATTAGAAAAAGCACATTATTTTGGCTATTCTTTTGGAGGATGGATTGGATATGCTAATGCCATTTATAATCCGCGGCGCTTTCATTCTTTAATAATCGGTGGCATGCATCCTTTTAATCACGCGAAAGGATCACCTGAACGATGGATTCAACTCTTGAAAGCTGAAGGAATGAAATCAATCGTGGACGAGTTC
>JAJRXH010000226.1 GCA_024276395.1 archaeon | reverse complement strand
GGAGAAAAAGAATACATTTCGCCCATACTTGAGGATGTTTGACAGATTTCCCACTTTTTAGATCAGTCATGTGCATCAAGCCAACATTAAACAATGAAACCCGGATGTCAAGCAACGACTGTCACGAACATGTCAGATCTTAATGGTCCAAAGTTTCACCGGATAACTAAAATCAGCCTTGTGATCTTTCAAACAGGGCACCTCACGAATGGAATGCTCTGAACTTGATTATGGAAAGTTGTCAAATCTAAGAAAAATCAAGCTGTTAATTAGTGAGCACTAACACGTTATTTCTCACTTGAAGATGTCATTTAGAGAAATCGTCAATCCGTCAATTGTTTTCACTTGAATCACTTGGTTACTATGATATTGAGTCCTTGAATCATACCTCCCATTCTCTTGAAGTAAAAATACTGTTACCGTCTTATTATCCGGATCAACTACCCAATACTCCATCACTTCGTGACGTTCATATAATTGTTTTTTTATCACGAGATCTCTGTCCCGATTAGTTGAAAGAATTTCAATGATGAAGTCTGGAGCGACTTGAATGTTTTTTGGTGTGATCAAGTGGAATCTCTCTTTTGAAATGAAAAATAGATCCGGAACAACAACGTCAGTCTCAGTAAGGATCACATCTATTGGTGCATGGAACAATCTCCCCAATGATTTCTTTTCTAGGTATTTTGATATTTGATATGTCAAGTTAAGAGAAATTGACTGATGTACCGTGCTAGGAGATGGAGCTGTGTACAATACCCCGTTGATTAATTCAAATAGAGGTGACTCTGGATATTCTGGTAGTGCTTGCAAATCTGAATAGGTAAAATACACCTTTCCAGTTCGTGGATGAATGGTCCCCCACTTCAAGGGCACTTTCAAGAGCGACACGAATCGTTCACCTCTAGGACATCGCAACTGTCAATTAGTGGAACATCTCCTTCTTCATTTAAAATAAACCATCATTTCCCTAATAAAAAGAGTTGCTTCTTGTTCTTTAAAAGCCTTGTATCTCGAGGGAAAAAAGAAGAAATGATAATTTTAGAATTCAAGTTCACGAATCGAGATTAAAACATACGACTTTCGGCTCAGTCATCTCCAATAATGCAAACTTGATGCCCTCACGACCGAGACCCGAATTTTTCACGCCACCAAAGGGCATGGCATCCATTCGATAATCAGTTGAATCATTGATCATCACGCCACCCACATCGAGTTCCTCTATTGCCTTGAATGCCTTATTGATGTCTTTAGTAAAGATTGCAGCGTGCAATCCATAATCAACAGCATTTGACTTTTCAATAGCTTCTTCTAATGTCTTTACTGGATAAATACTCACGACTGGAGCGAACACTTCATCACAAGAGACCTTGACATTCTCTGGAACATTTGTCAGCACCGTGGGCCAATATACCGCTCCATCTCGTTTATGACCACATTCTACCTTAGCTCCAGCTTTAATGGCCTCTTCAACCCATTGTTCAATTCTTTTAGCTTCTTCTTCCGTGATCATTGGCCCCATATCACAATCTTCATCTAATTTTGGCCCAACTTTATATTTTTTCGTCCTTTCAACAAATTTCTTGACGAATTCATCATAAATAGGTTCTTCCACGTAAATTCGTTGTACACCCAGACAATTTTGACCAGCTGCCCAAAAGGCTCCAGAAACACAACTTTCAACGGCTTTATCGAGATCACAATCAGCAAGGACAATCACGGGGCTATTACTACCCAGCTCCATACCGATCTTTTTTAACCCAGCCTTGGCCAGAATTCGGCGTGCTGCTTCTAGTCCTCCGGTAAAGGAAATCATTCTTATTCTTGGGTCAGTAACTAGAGCATCACCTATCTCAGAGCCATACCCCGTAACCACGCTCAAGGCCTGCGGTGGTAACCCAGCTTCCAACAAAGCTTCTCCTAGTTTCAATGCTGACAAAGGTGTTACGGTAGCTGGTTTAACAACGATGGCATTTCCACCCGCTATTGCAGGACCGACCTTGTGAGCCACCAGATTCAAAGGATCGTTAAAGGGCGTGATGGCACCAATCACTCCAATTGGAACTCGATAATAATATCCTCTTCTATTTTCCGATCCAATTGCTTGATCAAAGGTTATCGTCTCACCAAGTATTCGTTTTGCTTCCTCTGCAGATATCTTGAGAGTTACAGTACAGCGGTAAACTTCTTTCCTAGCTTCACGAATGGTTTTCGATCCCTCTAGGGCGATTATTCTAGCGAATTCCTCGGATCTACTTTCAATGATCTCTGCTGCTTTCCATAGAATCTCTGATCGCTTATAGGCTGGCATCTTCTTCAAAATCTTAAACCCTTCAACAGCCTCAGTAATGGCCTGCTTCACGTCATCCGCCGTTCCTCTAGGAACTGTATCGATGACTTCATTCGTATAAGGATCTCTTACCTCTATTTTTCCTTCCTTATCAACCCACTTGCCACCAATGATCATTTTCATCTGATTAATCCTCCTACATCGTTTATCAGATTTCTTTACTACTTAGTTCGCGATGAATGTCCAATAAATCAGTTAGCAAGGCATATCCAGTAGGTAATTTTCCAGCACCTGGACCAATTATTGTCACGTCACCCAGATACTTTGTGGTAAATGTTAGAGCATTAATGGGGCCACTTACACTCGCTAGAGGATGTGATAGAGGTATCTTTACAGGTTTAACACTGGCTTTTACTGAACCATCTGGTAAAATTTCCGTATTCGCTATTAATTTCCATCGTTTACCCTCTTGTTTCGCTTCTTCAATGTCTTTCAAAGTCAAGTGCGTGATCCCTTCACGTTCTACATCATCATTGGTAATTGAACCACCCATTAACACGTTTGTTAAGATCACGATCTTCCCCACGGCATCCCATCCCTCAACATCACCCGTGGGGTCAGCCTCTGCGTACCCTAATTCTTGAGCTTTTTTCAATGCTTCTTCATAACTAAAACCATTTTCCATTTTCGTGAGGATGAAATTAGTCGTCCCATTCACGATTCCTTGAATTCTTGTTATTTTTGCACCTGCAAGATTTTTCAGTCCTAGATTTAACGCTGGAGTACCTGAGAGTACCGTCCCTTCATAACGGATTTTCACATCACGTTGCCGCGCTAGTTCTTCTAACTCTCTGACAGCAAGGGCAATGGGACCTTTGTTTGTCAGGACAACGTGCTTTCCATGCTCAATGGCAGTCCTAACATGAGTAAGAGCAGGTTCACCTGTCTTGAGATCAGTCCAGCTAACCTCTATGATGACGTTTGCATTAGTATCCGTGATGGTCTTCAGGCTATCCCAATCACGATGTGGTGCCTCTTCATAGCCAGTTATCTCGCCAGTTTTCCTCACTAGATCCAATAATTTTTCTAGATCTAATCCATTTGGGTCATACACGGAACCCTTGACCTTATCTGACACGGCTACCACATCAAAATCGAATCCATATTTCTGTTTCAGCTCATCACGAGATTCAACCATAATTTCAGCAAGTCCTTGTCCAACAACACCAAATCCTATGAAAGCCAATCTATATTTCATTTTCATTCCCTCGAAGACCTCTAAAAACGACTTTTCATAATGCCATTTAAAGTATGTGTCCGATCAGATTGCTGATTTTCACGACACAAGAAAAAAAAGAATTTAGTTTATACCTTGTTCCTAGGATAAAGCAAGGAAACAAGTACTCTTGATGATTATACTTTATTTTTGTGGCGATACCACGTTTGAATCGTTATATCCCTCAAGATCAGTCATCTCATCCAGCGTAAAACCATACCGATCATCGCCCAGGATGATCTGCGTATCATGTGGTATCAGATAAGAATGAGAAATCTTGACATAAAACGACATGAACATACTCACGAATCCACCAAGCACTAAAAGGGTTTCAGTGAGAATGAGAAACAATAAATCACCAATAATAAATGACAACAACTCACTAAGAATAATCCCCGTAGTTAATAACACGAATCCTAGGGCAAAAAGTCCAAGATCGCGACCTTTTTCTCGAAAGTACGCAGAAGTAGAACGAAAGCTAATGATTCCACCCATAATGATCGCTAGTATCTTCAGTGTATGAATGATCAATCGTAAATCTATTGCTGTCATTCGGCTCACCTCTAAAAAATCTACAAGTATCTCTTTGATCCCCATTTTAAAAACACTCGGGAGTTTCTCACGACTGAAAACACCTTGTTCAAGAATTGCACTCTTGAGATTCCAGTAATCTCCATTGTTATCTTAGCCAGCTCATAATAACAAGTCCGTTTTCACGCGCTGCCAAATCAGTTCAAGGTGATCATACAATAAATGGTCAGAATCCACCTCAACCAGGGTAACTAACGATGGATACCGATTTGCATAATCACGACTCTCCTCAACAGGAACGATATCATCCCTCATTCCATGAATGATGGTGATCGGAATCGGTGGATGAATGAATGATGAATACCGAAGTCCATCGAGGTGAAAATCATACCATACTGGTATTTTCTGGTTAAAATGGTAATGAAACACTTCACCTTCTCCTCTTCTTTTCCACTCCTCTTGTTGTGTCTCTGTTAGACCACGAGGCTCGTAACATAATGCTGGTGCCAAGAGTAACATTTTCTCTACCATTCCATACCTATGGGCAAAATGCAGGGCAACTAGAGCTCCGAGAGAGCTACCAATTATTCGAAGACGATGTATTCGACGTTCCAATATATGCTGTCTCAATCGCTCAATCATCCCGGTAATTGTTAAGTACTTGAAATCCAATGGAGTCGGATTAAAATCAAATGCATGGAATCGATAGCGGCGCAAGAGGCGGATTTTCTTCCGAAAATACGAGGCTTTCGCAGAATGTCTTGATGATGCAAAACCATGAAGAAATAAGATGTACTTTCGGCCCATTTTCATCATCTCACTCTCTGAAAATAATCTTTTTACCATTAACTATTGCGGTTAAACCATGTAATAAATGAGCTCCAAATCCAGGAACCATAACTAATAGTAAAGAATTTACCACCAACATCAAAGATTCCACGTTTTCGAAAAGTCTGAAACAGTATTGTAAAGCGAGAATGAAAACATTACCAGTCTTTCTCCATGAAAGTCGTTGTTTTCTTATTGACAACCACTAATAAAATAAAATTTAACATCATTGATTTTCCTATCGTTTTTTTCATCTGATTAAAAGAGAAACATATTTTAATGATGAGGATGATAAGTATAATGGTGATTATACTAATGACCATTATCATTCACCGAAAAGAAATAAGAGAACTCAGACAAGTTCCTGGCTGGTGCCTAATATATGGAAGGAGAAAAACTGGAAAAACATTCCTAGTACAACATTTTCTCACACCATCAAAATATTTTTTCATTAATAGAAACGGATCCATCTATTCAGAGGAACTACAAAAAACCATATCATGGGAAACCTTGCAGTACATCATGAATGACTTGAAAGAGACCGATCACGTCGTGATTGATGAATTTCATCGGTTGGGAGATGAATTCCTGGATGTATTACATCGGATACGAAAACGTGGAAAATTAACCCTCATTTCATCAACCCTAGCATTAAGTAAGCATTTCTTTGGATCTAAATCACCAATTCTTGGTTTTTTTGCAGAATTCCCACTAAACATCATCGACTTAGATGATGTCATTCTGGTAATTAACTCAAATTTTGCCAAAGAGTTGACTGCTCCAGAGATTATAGAATTATCCATCTTAGGAAGAGAACCATGGACACTTCCACATTTTATCGAGTCAAAAAAGCCAAAACAAATCCTTAAAAGTGTTCTAAAAAGATCTTTATTGACCATTCCATCCTTAATTGGTGAAATTTTTACAGAAGAAGAAAGACAATTATCGCGTGTGTATGAAGGGATCTTACGCGCAGTGGGTGCGGGGAAGCGAATCACCACCGAAATCTCAAGTCGATTGTATCAACTAGGACTCATCAAGAAAGATGATCCAAGCTTGATCCAATCATATCTTCATAACTTGTGCAAGATCGGTATATTGAAAAGAATCAAGGATCACGGAAAAAAACGGTTTCATTACCATCACGTTTCGTCCTTAAGCGAACTTTTTTATTATGCCGATGAAAAATATGCTATATCAGAGCGAAGGGTCTCTGAAAAAGAATGGGATCAAATCATCAAGGAAAAAATGCCGCAACTCGTGGAAAAAGAAATTCGAGAAGCTTTAGCCCTAAACCTTGGTTGTGAAGAAAGAATCTTACAATCATCTACTGTAGATGTTGACGGCGTTCTTGTTCGATTCAAGAAAATAAAAACAGTCATCGAGGTAAAATGGAAAGAGGCAATACGACCAGAAGATCTCTCGAGAGCCTTGAAGAATATGGAAGCCATTCAATGCGATGATAAAATACTCATCACCAAATGGCCCTTGAAAGAGAATGTCCTTGAAAGAATTCCCCCGACTATCAAGGTGATGGATGCCGAAAATCTCATTAACTTCTTGCTGAGTCGTCACCCTTCACGGTCTTGACTAAATGGATGCAACTTTATCCCATCAAGCAACCTACGTAAAGAAAATGAAATGAGTCAAATACAATGAAAATTAGCATCGTTTCAATTCACGTGAATGGTCCCAATTGTTATTTTTTCCAACTCTGACGAATTCTTACTATATTTTTTTCTGACTTTCATCAAGATTAGTCCTCTTTTTTCTTGAAGAAATGAGTGGAATGATTCTATAACCAACAAAGATGCCAAAAACACCAGTAAATATTGGAAAAATCGTGTTGAGGGAAAAAATGACATTAACCACGTTTAACGGTAAACCAAAAACAAAATCATTAACAACGGATCGAGGTAGTTTTTCTTCACCCACAATTATTTTTACACGAACGGGTCCTTGAGATGGCGCGCCATTGTAGGTAAAATTTGCATTCTCAATCACCATGTAAATCGGACCAATATCGAGACCTGGCTTATATTTTATTCCATCAAGTTCTTTAAGAAAAAACTCAACTTCCGTAATGGACAAGAATGCTAGCTTATGTGAACCTTGATAGTAACCAACGGTACCATTATCATTACCAGCAGCGCTACCATTACTTCTGTCATCTACAGACTGATTGAATGCGGACTCATATTGTTGAAATTCTTCAGGGGATAAGAATAATACATCGACAGGAGGCTCTTCCACCTCATGATAGAGAAAACGATCAAGTTCTTCGACGGAAATCCTCACGTAAATACCTGGCTCTGGATAAGCGAAAGCAGCCGAATAATACGTTTCAGGCTCCAAGGTTACTGTCTCTTCAACCGGATACTGACGTGTTGTCGCACTAACATCTTTTACCATGACCATTACCAGCACCAAAGAAGGAGTAAGAATGAGCATGAAAAAAAGAAAAAAATTTCTCCGCCCAACGTATTTTGTTCTTCTTATTGTCATTATTGTTGTTTTATTATTATCATCATTATCATTACTGGAAAGCATTATTAATCACACTCCACATTAATTTGCTGATTTTCATCACTAATGAAAAAATCTGAATAAGTCCAAAAAGGGGAGCACATGACCACACCACTATACTCATTCATCAATGTATTTGCATAAAGAACAAGAATATCGTAATAGTCATCGCACCTGGTTCCAGTATACGAAAAGAAGATCCATTTAGTCAATGTAACTGTTCCCGATTTCTCATGTCTTCCTCCCAAAATATGGCCAATCTCATGAGCTGTAGTAAATCTTCTAAGGTGTCCAGCATCACTTGACCGAGACTGCACGACAGCCACTGGTACAGATTCTGTGGTCGGAATGCTACTAGGAGATGTTACTAACTTGAAGTTCCCTATTTCAACTACGCAACCCTCGACATCATTATAAGGAGGTGATCCTGGACCAATCAAATCCTTTGCCGTAAACAATATGAAAACATGAAACGGAAATACTGGGTCAGATGGAGACAAATTTCTAATAAAATCGGCAGTCGAATTCGCAGAGGATGGACAATACAACGGATCATCACCTGGACCTCCTTCAGGCCAATAAAATATTCGCTTAATCTTCAATGAAAGACCAAAATATGCCTCAAATACACCTTTTGCGTCTTTTGGTACATATTTACTTCCTTCTCCTATCCAATTCCATTCATTTGCACCGTCAATATTATATATCATAGCAGCTGCTAGATCCGACCCCCATTCACTATAAAAACTTCCAGTTGCCGCTGCAACTACCAACGTCGTCTTTGAAGTCGTTGAAACAATATTACTAACAGATCTTGTTGAAGTTTTAAAGTGATTCACCTTGATCTGTCGATTTCCTAAATTGCCTTGAAGCGT
>JAJRXH010000225.1 GCA_024276395.1 archaeon | reverse complement strand
CTGATAGGATGATGATCTGTCTTCATTTTTTTTAGGTGACATAGTGTTCACTCGCATTGCTGACAATTCAAATGAAAAAAATGAATCGAAAGAAGCATCGCTGATATATCATTAAATATCTTCAAATATCACTAAGATCATTGGATTATAAATTTTTTACTCTTCCGCGGTTGATGTTTTTTTAGCGTTGTTGCTTATGAACTTGTGGATGGTTTCGTGCTTTCCATTATTTTAGGTTTAGGTCAATGTTGTTTGGCTAGAATGCTAATTACTCATTTGTTTAATCATATTAACAGTGGTTGATTCATTACCGCACTTGATTGATGTTGCGAAATTTCTTATGTAGGAATCTGACAAAGAAAGAGTCGGTGATTAAGTAATGAATCGTAGTACCGGCATATGGATCGTTTATTAGTACATGATGGAGCGTGCTTTGCAAGCACGTTTCAGAAATAATTACTAAAACATCGGACGAGTTGCATCACAAATCCGCCGTTTTGCGACACGCGATGAAAAATGTGAGCTAGGGGTGTTTACCTAATGGGTATCGTAGAGGAATTTTTAGCTTTCTTGAACGGAAAAAGAAAGATCTGTTCACTTAGCTCGTGAAGTATTTTCTGGAGGTCTTGTGGAAGGTGTAATCCTTTTTTTCCAAGACGAATTAATTGATCACGAAGATTTTGGTTCTCTTGGAGATTTTTGGTAAAAGTTTGGATTTTTTTCAGGGCATTTAGTGATCCATGTTTGGAGATGTAGGCAAAAATGAGTGGTTGGATGGTTGAAAAAGTAAGGATGTATTCACCAATCTTGATGGCCTCGAGTTCTTGCTCGAAAAGTTCTCGACTGAAAGCCTGAATGGCGCTGACAAAGTTACTAATGAGTAATGGATTGGCATTCATTTCATCCGTGAAATTATGCGTGTATAGTAGTAAACCGCTTTCAATGGCGATTAACACGAGTAATGGTTGCTCTCTAGCTTGGCGTGGGGGTTGGATGGTTACTTGTTCCTTGTAAATTTGCTTTACTAATTGTTTTGTCTCGATCACGTGTTGGACTGTTCTTGATTCCTTGGATGGTAATGTTTGGCCATTAAAAGTAGGAAGTGAAGCATCGTAATCCTCTGAGATGCGAATGCTTAGCTTTTCTAGGCCTTTTTCTTCAGCGATTTGAAGAGCTCTTTGGAAATATTCTCTTCCTTTTTTATAGTTTCCTTCGATGAAGGAAATCTTGGCTTCTAACCAAAATGCCTGGGCCATTAATGAAGCGGATTTCATGTGGAGAAAAGCTATTGTTCTAATTCGCTTGGTTAATTCATGCAGTAGCTGTAATAGTTCTTCGTCGTCATGCTTTCGGAGCTCATCGAGGTACAAGCCGCAGAGCAACAAAATGGCATTCATCGTGACATCTTGATTTGCTACCGTGTCATCAATGACACTCCACAAGTGGTATTCGGCACGAACTCGATTCATTCTATTTGATCTCTTTTCGATGTTATGACGTGATAAGCTGAAGAGTGCGCGTGCAACTAGTAAAACATGCTTGACGTACTTGCAATTTGTATTTCCTGCCTGATTTTCCAATTTAATCAGCTGTTGTTCTGCCAATTTCCATTCGTTAGATTCTAATGCAATGTTCATGAGATAGAAAAGGGTTTCTGCGATCCCTATCGGATTTCCAATTCTTTTTCTTTTTTCTAAACATTGCTCAAGAAATTTTTTAGCATCTTTGTTATTATTTTGGCTCCAGAATAAAATTCCTAGCTGAAATAAGGCCTCAGAATGAAAGATGAGGTTTTCATTCCTAGAAAAAATCTCAAGGCTTTTGCTGAAACATTCTTTGCTCTTGTTGAAGTCACCATGAAGCCGATAGATGCTGCCAATGGCATTGTAGATTTTTCCCATTTCCATTTCATTTCCAACATTTGACCAAATTTCCAAGCTGCGTTCGTGATACTTCAATGCTATGGACAAGTTCCCTCTTAATTGCTGCAATTGGCCGAGGTTATAGAGTGCTTCCGCAACATCCTGTTCATTATTAATTTTGGTCCACAAGGAGAGTGCTTTTTCATAATATTCTTGAGCTTTATCGAGGTCTCCCTTTAGGAGATAGTTTAAACCGATATTGTTCAGGCATGTAGCAACATCTTGTTCATTACCTATTTCTTGCCAAAGTTGCAGGCATTTTTCATGATATTCGAGCGCCTTGTTTAGTTGTCCCATATCGTGATAAAGTAACCCAATATTGTTCAAGCACGTGCCGATATCCTGTTCATTACCTATTTCTTGCCAAAGTTGCAGGCTTTGCTCGTAATACTGTAATGCCTCCTCTAGAAGGCCTTTATCGTGGAATACAATTCCAATGTTATTCAAGCACGTGCCAATGTCTTTTTTGGTTCCAAATCGTGACCAGATTTTCAGGCTTTGCTCGTAGTATTCTAGTGCCTTGTTCAGTTTTCCCATATCGTGATAAACTGTTCCAATGGTCATCAGCACGCTGGCCATTTCTTTCATGTTTCCTAGAGATTTGATTAACGCGCGGCTTTCTTCTAGGACTTCCAATGCTCTTTGAAGTTCACCCTTGTCGGCAAGGACAGCTCCGATTTCATTCAAGATCTTGGCAGTCATGACGATGTTTGATGTAGCACGTGCTTCTGGTAAGATGTCCATGAATGTCGTTAGTGCTTCATCTAGGTTTCCCTTGAGCCATTGATGGAGTCCAACAAGATATTGGAACTTGATGATTCTTTTTAGCTTGTCTCTTTTAGGCATTTTTTTCAGTGATTGTCTAATGTTAGCTTGAAGGGATGATGCTCTTTTATAGTCACTTAACTGGAGGGAGACTGTTAACTGAGTTAATAAAAGATCTGTCATCAACACATTGACAGTCTCTGATTCTTTAGGTGTGGAAGCGGGTTGAGTTTTGAGAATTTCTAATTCTCTTGAGACATGATCCAGCACTGCTTTTGCTTTTGAGTAATACCCCTGATCAATTAGGATACTTGCTTCGACCAATTTTACCATTATTTTCATTGGGAGTGCATCATTGGTACCCTCTCCTTGCTGCAACTCTTTTTTAATAAGTTTGACGAGAGTCATCGCTTGATCATATTGGCCTTTTTCTAAAAGCGTTTCCAATTGTTCAATCTGTTTTCGTCTCGTGGTACTTATGATGGTGTTTTCTTGTTTAGTAGTGTCTGGTTTATCGTCATTCGTTATTGGGAGAAATGAATCCATTTCATGATAGATTGTTATCAGTTTCCTTCTTTAAAGATATTGCTTGTTCGTTTTAATTGCAGCCACCTCAAATCGTTATGGCTGATCAACTTGTCTATTAAAAAGTGATGATGAACGAACAAAAAAGTTTTCTTGAGGAAGAAGAGGAAAAATTTAAACAATCGAGAAAAGAAATTATGTCGGATCCTTCTAAAAGAAATTTTGATAGTGGTTTAACTACAGTCTTTCATACATATCCTCAAGCCTGAAGATATTAATCTCGTTCGTTAATCTTGTAGAAACTGCTTCTTAGGTCATTAAAATCTGGAATTTTGATGACAAGACCTTCATCAACTAAACGTTTCAATGCGTGTCTAATGGTACGTGCAGGAATGTCCATGTTCTCGATTAAATCTTTTGGTTTTGCTAGTTGTGTTCTAGCGAGATAATCATAGATGAGTCGTGCCGAGCGGGGAAGTTTTTCAACCTTTTCTTCAAGTTCGTGTGGATTAATTTCTTTATATTTCATTTTGGCTACAATCATTTACTTCACGGGCGCATTCAATCTTGTTCTTGGAGGAGATTGACAGGCATATCCATGGTATGACTGATTTCGGAGAATCAGCAAATATCATGTGAGATCTCCTCAAGGAGGTCATATCTTCCGATATTTATAAGGGTTACCTTTTTGTTAATAATTATGTTAACACAAATAGATGCGATTTTATCATCAGAGAAGCACGGAACAAGGCAAGCGTGTTAGGTGGACAATTGTTCGGACCTCTTAAATTCGGCATTCCGATATCAATGTGAATTCACATAATATTTGGGCAGAAAATCTTCCACGTGTGAAAAGATGAATAAACACGCTGAAGGGTTGTTTTCACGTGTTTTTCTTGGATAAAAACTTTGAGTGACCCCTTCGTCACCTAAATAAATAGGAAGATATTGTATTTTCTTGGATGAACCTTTGACTAGGTAGGAGCGGATACAGAATCTATGACTAGAGATGTAGGTGAAATACGAATCAAAGGTGCACGTCAGCATAACTTGAAAAATATTGATGTCATCATACCAAGGGGGACATTGACAGTCATTACTGGAGTTTCAGGATCAGGAAAGTCATCACTTGCTTTTGACACATTGTACGCTGAAGGACAACGCCGATACGTTGAGTCATTGTCGGCTTATGCCCGTCAATTCCTAGGGGTAATGCAAAAACCAGATGTGGATATGATTGAGGGACTGTCGCCAGCCATATCGATCGAACAGAAAACGGTCAGCAAGAATCCGAGGTCCACCGTGGCTACCATCACGGAAATTTATGACTACTTGCGCTTGTTATTCGCGTCCATTGGCGTGCCTTACTGTCCTAATTGTCACGTGAAAATCGAGCGTCAGACTGCAGAATCAATCGTTGAGCAAATTCTCAGATATCCAGAAGGTACCAAGCTTGTTATCATGGCACCGGTAGTTCAAGGTAAAAAAGGTGAACACAAGAAGATATTCGAAAAGTTGCGCAAGGAAGGATACGTGAGGGTGAGAGTAGACGGGGAAATGACAACTCTCGCCGAAATTCCCCAGTTAGATAAGAACAAAAAGCACTCAATTGAAGTAGTAATTGATCGAATAAGCATTAAAGATGGAATGGAATCTCGAATCACGGATTCTGTTGAGTCAGCGCTCGGTATAGGTGAAGGCACGCTTATCGTTCAGGATATCAAGTCTGGAGAAGAGGTCATTTATTCTGAGCACTTAGCCTGTATAAAGTGCGGCTATAGTCTTGGTGAGTTATTACCAAGGAACTTTTCATTCAATTCACCTTTTGGTGCTTGTCCAGAATGTGATGGACTGGGCTACAAGTTGCAAATAGACCCTGATCTTTTAATTCCAGACAAGAATCTTACTATGCGGGAGGGTGCCATCACGGGAAGACCATTAGAAGAAGGATCTTGGCGTTATCATTACTGGTCAGCGGTGGCAAGACATCTCGGTTTTGACATTGATACTCCCATCAAGGACTTGACAAGAGAGCAACATGAGGCGCTCCTTTATGGAACTGGTGAAAGAATTCCCATTCACGTGAAAGGAAAAAAATCATCCGCTGAATGGAAGGGCCACGTTACTTTGGAAGGATTGGTCAACATCATCAAGCGTCGGCACCGTGAGACAAAATCACAAGGAATGAGAGATCGATACCAATCATTTATGAGAGAATTGCCTTGTGAATCATGTAAGGGACAACGTCTTAGGCGTGAATTCCTTTCAGTATTGATTAAAGGTAAAAACATCCACGAAATCACTGAAATGTCAATTGAGGAAGCTGCTCAATTTTTTCAGAATCTTAATGAAACGCTTTCTGATAAGGAGAGACAAATTGCTGGCTTAATAATTAAAGAAATTCAACAAAGATTGCAGTTTTTATTAAGCGTAGGACTGAACTACTTGACACTTTCACGTCGATCGGGCACTCTTTCCGGAGGCGAAGCTCAGAGAATTCGCTTGGCCACTCAAATTGGTTCGGCTTTAGTTGGAATCATGTATATTTTGGATGAGCCTAGCATTGGCTTGCATCCACGAGATAGAAATCGTTTGATTCAATCCCTCATCCACTTGAGAGATCTTGGCAATACCGTGATTGTTGTCGAGCATGACGAAGATACAATTCGCGCTGCCGATTGGGTGGTTGACCTCGGGCCTGGAGCTGGTGACCATGGCGGTGAAGTCGTATATATGGGTCCTTTAGACGGATTGTTGAAGCACCAGCGTTCCTTGACTGGCCAATATCTTAGTGGTTGTAAGAGAATTCCAGTTCCCCGTAAGCGAAGAATTCCCAATGGGAAATCCTTAATTATTAGAGGTGCAAGGGCCAATAATCTCAAGAATATTGATGTAGAATTTCCATTAGGATTATTCATCTGCGTTACAGGTGTTAGTGGATCTGGAAAAAGTACTTTGATCACGGAAACTCTTTACAAGGCGCTAAGTAGAGAATTATATGGATCTAAAGATATTCCTGGAGAGTATGATCGAATTGAAGGGATAGAGTATGTTGACAAGGTAATTGCTATTGATCAATCACCAATTGGTAGGACTCCTCGCTCTAATCCAGCAACATATACTAAAGTCTTTGATCTGATCCGTGAATTGTTTTCTCAAACTCCTAGAGCTAAAATGCGTGGATATAAGCCTGGAAGATTTTCCTTTAATGTTAAGGGCGGTCGTTGTGAAGTTTGCGAAGGAGCTGGAGAAATCAAGATTGAGTTGCATTTTCTTCCAGATGTGTTCGTACCTTGTGATGCTTGCAAGGGAACGCGCTTCAATCGCGAAACTCTAGAGGTTACTTACAAGGGAAAGAACATCGCTGAAGTATTGAATATGACCGTTGATGCGGCTTTTGAATTTTTCAAGGACATTCCTAAAATTAGATCGAAACTTGCCTTGTTGCGTGAAACAGGACTAGGATACTTGAAGCTTGGTCAGCCGTCTACCACGCTCTCTGGTGGTGAGTCTCAACGAATTAAAATAACTCGTGAGTTGAGTAAACGGTCCACTGGACGAACAGTGTACATCCTTGACGAGCCCACGACTGGCCTTTCTTTTCATGACATCAAGCAGCTCATTCGCGTACTTCAGCGATTGACTGAAGGTGGTAATACCGTTATCGTGATTGAACATAACTTAGATGTCGTGAAATGCGCCGATTGGGTGATTGATTTGGGTCCTGATGGTGGAGACAAGGGTGGTGAGGTCGTGGCTGTGGGTCCACCCGAAGATATTGCCAATAACCCCAATAGCATCACCGGAAAATACTTGGAATCTATTCTTGAACGGGACAAAAGTGCCATCAAGTCATTATCATGATGAGAAGTGTCATTTTCTTGATTCTTGTATTTTGCTCTTTTTTCCCTTTTTGAAAATTTAGGTATCCTTGTAACCTCCTCACTTCACTCACGTGAAGACTGGGAAAAACGTCTTGCTCTTTTTTTCTTCCAAGATAAAGCCCTATTTTTTCCTTTCATGAGATATGCTCCCTCGCCATGACGATAGTTTTATATAGTTAGGAAGATTATTTTTATTTGGAAAGGAGATGAAAAGATATTGAGTTTTTCATCATCTGTTCATGCTTAAGGAAGGGATTCACGATGTCTGAGCCAAAGTCACTAGAATTTGACTATTCTAAATATGATTTTAAGGAAGATGTTGAATATAAGTACATTTCACCCAAGGGTTTAGATGAAGAGGTCATCCGTGA
This sequence comes from archaeon, assembly GCA_024276395.1. Classification (GTDB taxonomy): domain Archaea; phylum Asgardarchaeota; class Heimdallarchaeia; order Hodarchaeales; family S146-22; genus JAJRXH01. The sequence goes on along the minus strand of JAJRXH010000225.1, from coordinate 2,304 downwards.
GCTTTCACAGCAAAAGGGCGAACCAGAATGGATGTTAAAATTTCGGTTGGAAGCGTATAGAACGTTTCTTGAATTACCAATGCCTAATTGGGGTCCAGACTTATCGGCAATAGACTTTGATGAGATTACTTATTACTTGAAGGCTTCAGACAAGACAGCAAAAAGTTGGGATGATGTTCCTGAGAAAATCAAGGAAACTTTTGAAAAACTAGGCATACCAGAAGCAGAACGCAAGTTCTTGGCGGGGGTGGGAGCACAATTCGAGTCGGAAGTAGTGTACCACAGTTTGAGGGAAGATCTAGAAAAGAAAGGAGTTATTTTTCTTGATACGGATACAGCTTTGAAAGAACATCCCGAGTTGTTCCGCAAGTATTTTGCTACCGTGGTGCCCCCAGAAGATAACAAGTTTGCGGCCTTGAATAGTGCCGTGTGGAGCGGTGGAAGTTTCATTTACGTGCCTCCAGGCGTGCATGTTGACATCCCACTTCAGGCCTATTTCCGAATTAATGCTAAGAATGTCGGTCAGTTTGAGAGAACCTTGATAATTGTTGATAAGGGCGCTAGTGTCCATTATATTGAGGGATGTACAGCACCAGTTTATTCGACACATTCCTTACATGCTGCTGTTGTTGAAATCATTGCAATGGAAGGTGCCAAAATTCGGTACACGACCGTGCAAAATTGGTCAAAAGACGTGTATAACCTTGTTACCAAGCGTGCACATGCCTATGCTCATGCAACGGTAGAATGGGTTGATGCCAACATTGGCAGTGGAGTTACTATGAAATATCCCTCCGTGTACCTTATGGGACCTTATGCAAAGGCAGATGTCCTTTCCGTGGCGTATGCTAACACGGGACAACATCAGGATACTGGATCCAAGGCCGTGCATCTAGCACCTCATACCTCTTCAAGGATTGATTCACGCTCCATATCAGTTGGTAATGGGAGAACAACCTATCGTGGCCTCATCTACGTGGCCAAGGGCGCGGTAGGATGTAAGTCGAGTGTCCGTTGTGATGCCCTATTACTGGGAGAGCATTCCAAGACAGATACTTATCCTTACATGGAAATTCTCGAAGAAGATGCGGTCATTACCCATGAAGCCACTGTCGGAAAAATCGGAGAAGAACAACTATTCTACTTGATGAGTCGTGGCTTGTCAGAAACCGATGCATTGAATATGATTGTCATGGGATTCTTTGAGCCGTTCACGAAGGAATTACCAATGGATTATGCCATCGAGTTCAATAGATTGCTACAATTAGATATGAGCGGTGCAATTGGTTAGGAAAGATTGGCGCGCACTCAACATTCGAGTTCATTAATGATGATAGAAGTTCTGCTAAAATAAGAAAACATTTTCAACTTTTCTCTTTTTTAATCCATCTTTTTTAAGTTACATTGACAGTTATGAGTCTATTAGATGTCCCACTGTTTTAGCGTTCTTGTTATGGATAAAAGGTGCTTATCGGAAATGCTGAATAATGTTCCCTTTTCTGAAAGTGTTTCTTGAAGTAGTCCCCTTTTAACAAGTTTTTTGAGATGATATCTAATAGTATTTTCTCTTAAGCCAGATAACATCACCAAATCTCGTGCTGAAAGAAAAGGATATTGGAGGGTCCACTTTAAAAGTGTCCGAACTTTGGGATTGAGACACATCAAGTAAACATCCAATTCTTCCTCTGATGGTGGTTGATCTACTAGATAATAGATGAGGTATTTTCCTTTTCGGATGCTCTTGATGTAACCGAAGTTTTTGAGCACGTTAAGATGCCATGTTAGAACAGACGTGCTACAGTTGACCGCTCGTTTTAGGTATTGAAAATGTGCCAATTTTTGTAGTTGTAAGATGCGTAATATCAATGCTCTGTGTTTATTTGAAAGAACATCTTCTTCCTTGAGTTTTTCATGCCATTGAAAACGGTAATAAACAAGGCCAATAATGCTGGTGGTCATCACGAGGACTCTAAGGTAGATATGCTTCAGTTTTTCTCCTATTTTCTTGCTAACTTTGAGAATTATTATCATGGGATTCCAACGAGTAAGAAGAATGATGATAATTATTGCCGTGATTCCACTGAGAATCAACGCAAAAAAATGGTTTAATTTCAAGAATTGAACAAAATTGGATAAAAGGTATCTCCATTGGAAAGATATCGTTAGTGGTGGTAATGTGGTGATCGTGACGCCATCGTTTCCTGCATCATTGGTGATTGGTGTTATGTTTCCAGTGACAATGAGCTCTTCAAGATTTTTGATCAATGAAATGAAGAATTTTGATGAATTTTCTGAAATTTTATG
>JAJRXH010000224.1 GCA_024276395.1 archaeon | reverse complement strand
GTTAAAAGCCTGGACAAATTATCCAATAAATATCTAATCAATTTTCCCCCTGGCGCCTCAAGTGAGGTCACCAAAGCCGGAAAACGATTTGTCCGCCAATTTGGCAAAGAAGAATTAGCCAATGTTGCGAAAATTCATCGCACAGCTTTTAGATAAGTGCCAAGTTCGTCAACGTTACATCTCTAAATGAATCATTTTCTCAAATTCTCTCATAGACACGATACGAAAAATCACTGGACGCAAAATAGAACTTTATCTTCTTCATTTTTTTACATTCTTTTTCCATTATTTTCTCCATTCTGCGCTCACACTTCTGGTTTCAACAAACTAAACAAAATTAAACGCAGCAAACAGAAAAGGAGGGTTTATTGATGATGCCAATAACACAGACAGTTTCTGACAAACTTAAAGTACTATTTTTTGAAGTTAAAAAAATGATTGAGAAAAGAGAGATAATTTGGAGAAATGAAGAAAGTGGAGCTCTAGTAGTCATATTAAAAGGAAGAAATGCTGGTACTGAATACTATGTCGGAAGAGGCACTCGTGCTCTTCTAAACCTAATTAAAGAAGGAATGTCTTCGCCAGAAGAAATATTAAACGATCTAATCGCAAATGGCCTCCAATGGGCTGATGCAGAAAAATTATTAATAAACCATTTGCAACCATTTATCTTGAGCTTCAGCGAATTTGCTAGAAAAGATGATGTTATTACTGGATATTGGCATCCACCCGATACAAAAATGCCACACGTAATTGGATGGGAGCTGTCCTGGCGCTGCAACCTTCGATGCGTTTATTGTTTTAGCAGTTCGGGTGAAATCAAGAATCCTAGCTATAAAGAATTGCCGACTGAAGATATTTATAAGATTATAGATAAAATACATGGCAAAATTCTATTCGTCTGGTTAGGGGGAGGGGAACCGACTTTAAGAAGAGATCTCATAGATATTATTAGATATCTTAACAAAAAAGACTTTTTCATTCAGCTTTCTACAAATGGGGTGCCTCTTTATGGAAAAAATGAATTAATAAAAGAAATTAGCGAACTTGTGCACGAGGTACACATCCCTCTTGATGGAAGCACACCTGAGGTTCATAATAGCTTACGAGGTGAATACATTAAGACCTTAAAGGTTTTACAGCAATTTGTAAAGCTAAAAGGCAATGCTTCTGTCACAACTGGAACAGTAATAACTAAAAGGAACATAAACAACTGGAACAGTAATAACTAAAAGGAACATAAATGACTTAGATAATATTATTAAACAAGCTAGAGACCTCGGAGTGGATGGCTGGGTATGGAGCCCACTCTTCCCATGTGGAAGGGGACTTGAAAGTCGTGAGTTGATGCTTGAACCAAAAGATTTAATACAAATCCATCATGAACTCACGAAATTGGCGAAAGAACTTGAAAATGAACTTACAATCCTCGCATATGCGCCAGGAGTTACACCTCTTCAAATGTTAGAGCCTACTCTTCGATGTGGTGCAGCCAATTATTACATCCAATTAATGCCTAATGGCGATGTATATCCCTGTTCTTACTTTAGAGATGAAGAGTATAAATTGGGAAACTTGTTGATGCAAGATTTCGAATCCATTATTGAAAATCCAATTGCAAAAACTCTTAGAAAACCAGAACAATATTTTTCTCTAGAAGGGGAGTGTCGTCACTGTCCACTGGTTTCCAATGGTTACTGTAATACTGGATGCAAGGCAATGAAACTTTCTCTTGGCATTCCGATGTTGGGGAAGCACCCTTATTGCACGAAGCACCTTCTTGGATCTCCAATGAACCAATTATACCACAAACTTAAAGGAGAGGGATCATGAAATGATTATTGATATCGAAAAACTTGTAAAAATTTATAAAGATGGTACTAAAGCATTAGATGAAATTTCGTTCCAGTCCCAAGAGAAAGGATCTGTAATTACCTTCATTGGACCTAATGGAGCAGGAAAGAGCACGTTAATGCGTATTTTGGCCTGCCAACTCCTTCCAACCTCTGGAAAAGCTGCCGTCCTAGGGTATGACGTGGTCAAGGAGTACCGGAAATTACGAAAGTACATTGTTGCAGTTCCTCAAGACATCTCTTTCCACAGTTATAGCCTTTCTCCGAGGGACTATATTTACACGTACCTGCTCATGCGCGGATATTCCTCTCACGAGGCAAAAGCGGCAACTCAGAACGCGCTTGAGGCACTAGAACTGGAAAGATTCGCAGATGCACGTGCGGCGAATTTGTCAGGTGGGACACGAAAAAGGATGTTTCTAGCAATGGCATTCGCCGTAGAAGATGCAGATGTGTTCTTTTTAGATGAACCGTTCTCCGGTTTAGATCCGCGATCACGGGTCATAACTTGGAACTTGCTACGAAGACTTGCAAGAGACGGAAAGACGTTCATCGTTCTAAGTCATTACATGGAAGAACTCCAAACAATAACAGATCGCGTTATAGTCATGGAAAATGGCAAGATCATGCTAAATGATACTCCGGATAATCTCTTAACAAGACTTTTTCCCAATATAGAAAGAAAAATCGTTGTTAGAGATCTGAAATTAAAGAAATTAAAAAACACAATAAAAAATGTTGTCAAGGACGGTCAGATAATTTCGGTTGGCGACTTTACTTTCATTTATCCTCCGGCCAAGGAAACACTTGAAGAAATCATATCCGTGTTGAACTCGCAACACGCCGAGTGCATCGTAAAACCCATTGGTTTTGAAGATATCGTGCTCAAATCTGGGGTGAGATCAATATGAGTGTCATCGTGCTGGGAAGACAATTAAAAGGTGTTTTAATTTACAACGTGAGAAGTTATGTCACGAAAGAACCATTGGATTTCTTCTTATCTGTAATCAGAACGCTTTCCATGCTAGTATTATTGGCCATTCTTGCTGGCCCTGAATTACTGCCGCAAGTCCTACTGGGGTTGGTAATAGCCTTCACCTTTGGAATGGGGATATCGCAGCTTGGCGTCGATTACTTGGCAATGAAACGCAGCCAGCTAAAAGACAT
>JAJRXH010000223.1 GCA_024276395.1 archaeon | reverse complement strand
TTGTCCTTGAACAGGTCGGAATCACCAAGGTATTTGGGAAGACCCCAACAGCATCAAGTCATAACACGTTTCTAGATATTAGTAACAGAGTTGATTTTGGTGGTGAAAAAGGATTACTTGGACTCGCCTTTCATCCTAATTACAAGAATAATGGCTATTTTTACGTGGATTATACCACCACGAAAAACGGTGGTCTCAAAACAAGAATTTCAAGATTTTCTGTAGATCCTAATAATCCGAACAAAGCTGATCCAACAAGTGAAGTGGTCCTTTTAGAGGTGTCTCAGCCTTATGAAAACCATAACGGTGGTCAAATTGCTTTTGGACCAGATGGATACTTGTACATCGCATTAGGGGATGGAGGTTCTGGAGGTGATCCTTTAGGCCATGGACAAAACCCGAAAACTCTGCTAGGTTCAATCCTCCGAATAGATGTCGACGGAAATGCTGACGGAAAGCCATATGACATCCCCCCTGATAATCCCTTCGTGAACAACACTCAAGGATACAAGGAAGAAATATTTGCTTACGGACTCAGAAATCCCTGGCGTTTCAGTTTTGATCCCATCACGGGATGGCTTTGGACTGGAGATGTCGGACAAAACCGACAAGAAGAGATTGACATCATCCAAAAAGGGAAGAATTATGGATGGAACATCATGGAGGGAGAACTTTGCTTTCAGCCATCCTCTGGATGTAATCAAGAAGGATTGGAGTTACCGATATGGACTTATGGGCGTGATCAAGGCATCTCAATCATAGGAGGATTCGTGTATCGAGGCAATGAAATCCCCAGACTAAGAGGAAAATACGTGTATGGAGATTATGGCTCTGGAAAGATCTGGGCACTTAGCTATGATGATAACAACCCACCGAAGAACGAGGAATTGACAGATACAAACCTCTACATATCTTCATTCGGAATTGATGATAAAAACGAGCTGTACATCTGCTCTTATCGAGACGGAAAGATTTACAAGCTAAAACCAGATCAAGAATCTACACGAACAACCACATCAAAAGAATACAGTTTTCTATCATTTCAAGTAACTCCATTAGAATCTTTCGCCCTCCACTCACGGATAACATTAACATTAATTCATCTCCTTCCCAACAAGATCTGGCTAACAAAGACATGGAAGTTGGGACGTTAACATGCACATCATGATAGAATATTCCCTTAAATCACTGAAAAGAAACCCCTTTCGTTCTTTTCAGAATGTATTTGGCATTCTCATGGCCATGGCCATCATTAGTGCCGTGATCTTCTATAACGATTTAGCAAGAGAACAATTCATCACCACGACTCTCAATGATATCGAGGTTGACATGATCATTCAACCAGTTTCTGGCATTAGCTCATTTTTTGGAAGGGAATTAGAGGCAGATGTGCAATTTAATCCGATAGAGGGACAAAAATATCTCTTGAACCAATCTCTAGTCAAAAATGCCGAATTTTACTTCGAATCTACTAGCAGCGTGATTGCTTCGAACTTGAATCATTCAAATAAAGAAATGAAACTTCGAATAGTCGGAATTCAACCATCTTATCTGACCGCATTTCCAGGAGTATTCCGCTTAATCGACGGCCAATTCCCAACTAAAATTAACAAGACAGAACCATTACCAGTTCTCCTACCACTCAAAAATCAGATAGCCTTAGGCATTCGTATGGGTGAACTGCTTAACGTATCTCATGAAGGATTTGCCTTACAAGGATTCAACATCATCACGAAAAACTATTCAATAGTCGTCAAAGTCGTAGGCACCATTGAGATCCAACCATCCTCCATGTTCTTTGGATTGAACCTCATATCAGATCGAAATCTGATGATTCTACCGCTATGGAACGTGACGGAATGGGAAGGTTTTCTATTTAGTTCGTTGGGAATGCTCCCTCCAACCATTAATGAACGAATTCACGTGAAACTTGATCATGAAAAATTACCTAAAGATCCCAATAAAGCCGCAACAATGACTCACCAATTCAGCAATAAAATACAAGGTGAAATACCCGGTAGGGTCATTGTCATTGATAATATTGGACTATCCGTTTTTTTCATCAACATTGCCTCCTTTTTCGTGCAATTCATCCTCCTATTTCTCTCCTTGCCAGCAATCATCCTTGCCTTGTACATGCAAAAGTTTGCAATAGAAAGTTCGCTAGAAAATAGAATGAATGAAATCACGATGTTGAAAACGAGAGGTGGAGAAACAAAGGAAATTGCCATAATGCTAGCGATGGAAGTCGGATCCTTAGCGTTGTTAAGCATGCTAGCTGGCATCATCGTCGGTGATTTGTTATCACAGATCATTTTCCAAACAAAATCGTTTTTAACGTTAAACATCGCGGATCTTCAACTAAAATTCAGTCTTGAAAGATTAAACTCACAGAATGTCTTGGTATTAGGATCAATAAGCATTTTCTTCGTGTTCATTTCAGCGTACTTACCAATCAAGAGCATGCTTTCCGAACAGGATATCACGACGGGATTAGCTGAATTCCAGCTGCCCAAGCCTCCTTTATGGAAGCGAATTTACCTCGACTTTATTTTCATCGCCATTGGAATCATTATGATTTCACTCCAAGTAATTCTCGGTTTCGGATTACGGGAAGGCGGATTTCTATTCGTGATTTTTGCGGCAGTCGCTCCGGCATTATTTTGGCTAGGATGCATCCTATCACTTGCGAGATTAGGAAGTCAAATCGTTCAGAAAACCGAAAAAATTATCATAGCCATCTTTAATACCATTTCGTCCTTAGGTGAGATCATAGCAAAAAGCTCCGCTAGAAGACCTGAAAATCTCTCTAAAGTCATCATTCTTCTGACATTGGTTTTTTCTTTCGGAGTATTGATTTCTACAACTGCTGAAACGACACACCGAACCATCATTTACCGGTCATATGCCCTTGTTGGTGCAGATGTAAGAATCAATCTTGCAACACCAGATAACACCACCCTTGTTGCTGCTATATCTCAGTTGATTACAACAACAGATTCGAATGCAAGAATTCTTCCGGTAACCGTCGCAGAGGTGGTTCACGGAGGCTCAAAAATACGAATCATTCCAACAAGCGAGGAATTCATCGATATCTCCATGATAAACCAACATTACTTGAGAACAGGGACAAGAATGGAAAATGTGCGAAGTATTTTTAATAGTGAAGAAGGAGGAGCTATCATCAATCGTGAATTGTCCGTTGATTTCAACATCACGAAAAATAAACCCCTCTTTGATTGGAATGTGACTGTAAAAGGCATTGCCAAGCAACTTCCCAATCTCAAGACCATTGACTTTAGTCGACTCTCCTTCGCCTTTAGTGGAATTCCCACGGACGTTGAGTATCAAGTTCTAATGAATGAAAAAAACTGGAATCAGGTTAAAACTTCCCTTGCTAAGGATATCACGGAAGATCTCGTCATTCTCGTGAAAACAAGTCGGCCAATGGAGATAAAAACTCGTATTAGTGCGGAGTTCAAAGGCAATGTTGAGGTGTTCACGCAGCCAGAGATGGTAAAAGCCATCGAGGAAGAAAGCGCCGCCAATTTCAATGGCGTATTTACGATTGAATTCTACATTTCCATCCTTGTTGCATCAATAGGGTTAATAGTGTTCTTATTTCATGAGATTAATCAACGTAAGCGGGAGATGGGGACAATAATAGCCTTAGGTGCTACCCGAAAACAACTTACACTATTCTTGTTAGGAGATTCTGTCATCGCTGCCTTTTTCTCCGTCATCTTTGGCGGATTGATTGGATTGATAACGGCGTATCTATTGGACATATTTAATAGTGAGACCAGTACAAGAATCATCCAAGCGTCTCTGACCATTTCCATATCTGGAATTTTACAGCTAATCATATTCTTATTACTGGGAATCACGATGGCTACCCTTCTTGCAGCTTGGAGAATACAACGAATTGCTCCTGCTCAAGTTCTCAGGATTGAATGAGAATCAAAATCGCACATCTCCATTCGTGGTGGATTCGCTTCAATAAAAAGAATGCATGCAATAACAACAGATAGGTAGATCAAACGTGCGCAATATATTAATGAAAATGATTGATGTTTACAAGATTTACGGAAGAAATGACCGCAAGGATCACCCAGAAGTCGTGGCTCTACGTGGAGTGAATCTTGAAATAAAAGAAGGTGAATTTCTTTCCTTAATAGGACCATCAGGATCTGGAAAGAGCACGCTCATTGCCATTCTCG
>JAJRXH010000222.1 GCA_024276395.1 archaeon | reverse complement strand
ATTTCTCGTGATGACTCCTGAGCTTGGAGTGAATTAAGTCGCAAAAAAGATTTTATTCTTCTTAGGATTCGGAATAACAGGTAGGAATGTGAATACATGTAAAAAGTATGTGGGATGTGGGCAACTATCACGGTGGTATTATGAAACTTTAGCAAGTAAGGTGTATCGCAGTACTTCACGAAAGAGAGATTATGGTCAATGTAGGCATCATCTGGATCTAATAGGTCTGGATTGGTCTTTACCATCCGCATGAATTTATTGGCGATCTTGATGAATGCTTTTTTTCGATATCTCGAAGATTCTTCTAGTTTGTCTCTCTCAGAGACGATTTTTAACCAAATATTAACTAAAATTCTTGCTAAAGGTGTGAAGAATTCGTCTGAGTAATTTTTTATTTCTATGGAGAGTGCTTCCGAGGAATTTTGCATTAAAAAACTCACCGTTTTTTTATCGGATTACCCTATTTAAATCGCTCAGTACTTGTAAACTGCCGGATTAATTAAGGGGTGTCTGGTCACACTCCACATGACTCTAATAGAGAGAATGTGTTTGTATAACGTAAGTATACCAAAGGAGGTAAAATTAAATGGCATCTGGAAATGAATTAGTTAAGTATCTGTACATGAAATTAAAATGGAAATATGGACCCCCAGCCATCTACTTTATCGTGTCATTCCTTGTCTTGCTAGTCTTGAGTCTAGTCATTGCTCCGCTCACCATTGGGACTGCAGATCCTGGAGGACAACCCATCATCCCTGACAGCGATCCTGGAGGACAACCCATCATCCCTGACAGCTAAGCTGCCAATATTATTGCTAACTTGATGTTATCGCATTTTTCACATAAATTTTTTTAACTAAAGTTAATAAGTTTTTTGATTACGATGAGACTTTCAATTACCTTTCTTTATCATTTCCCTAGTTTTTTGGATTTCAGAAAGCCAAGACGAGAAGAGACGTGATCATCTCGCTACTTGTTTATCTATTTATTTGATGACCATTCGATTCATTCTGGTTGAGCCAATATTAGTGAAAATCGCTTGTAATGAGGTGATAAAAATATCTAATAATCAAAAAGAAAAGTATGCATCCTTAAATTTTAATCAGCAATTGATCGTGTCCTATATGGGTAATTCTCAACTCGCTAATGAAGAGCAAGAAACTGATCCCTTGACCAAGCTCCCTGAAATTGAGCTAGATCAATTTAGTTCAGACACGACAGATAAAGATGAAATCTTGGATTTTCCTCAAATTCAGAGTCGATCAGATTCCTTTGATTCAACGTGGTTAAGTTTCGTGGAACTTTGTGATTTCTTGGTCAAAAAGGTTAAATCTGTTGAAATCATCGATTCTGAATCGCAATCGCTAGATCACGATGACATAATTGCTCTCAATGGCTCAAAATCTGCTCTTTCACCTGAACGATATCCAAAAGAGATACGCTTAATTTTGGAAAAGGATTCCAAGCTTTCTGATTCGAATATTATCATTTCAAAAATCGTAAGAATCTTGAAATGTTTAGTATTACGTGAATTGTTTGTCGGAGTTAGAGAGATACCTTCCGGAGCAAAGAATGATTCTACCTCTGCTACAATGGATGAAAACGAGATAACAAAGAAAGCAAGGAGTTCAAGGGAGGTGTTGTTGGTCATTACAACCTGAAATAATAATAGTGAGAATGGTAGGTGTGAAAGCAGGAGCACGAAAACTTCTCTGAGACCCAGGGACAGGTGATGAAAACTTCGTTAGAGGGGCTTAAGTTGGGTGTTACCTATTCAGAGCCAATTCTTTTAGTTTTGACTTTTCATTCAGATGAAACTTATCATTTCTTGGAGAAAAAAGGAGCGACATTTCAAATGGATGACAAGGAGTTCTTTAACAAATCATTTTACTCCTATGAATTTCAAAGAGAAACAAGACGAACGAATATCATGGTTCTTGGCCAGCCGATCACGGGAAAAACATCCATCATTGAGTTTCTCGTGAATAACAACCGGTTTTTGCTCCCGTCATGGGATTCATCCAGATTTTCCACCATTTCAACAGAGTTAGATGATGAAGAAATTAGGAATGTTTTACCCACGTTGGGGGTTAAAGTGAAATTTTTAGATGGGATCGTGGATGAAAAAAAACAGCACTTGATCACGTTATGGGAACTTGGACGTGCATTATCGCATCGTCCAAGTCGTATCCCTCATAACTATTATCAGTGGATGCATGGATTCATTTTCGTATGCAGAGCAGATAACTTGTCGTCTTCCTATGCATTAAATAACTGGTATGAGATCATTCGTAATAAGCGGAAAGAATTTCCTCACATCACACTCATCCATATGAGTGATCAGGCCTCTGTTCCAAGGGAAATTCCTTGGAACCTACGGGAAGAGCTTCGTCATCATGTTTATTTTACCTCCATAAAAACAAAAGAAGGTAAAAGCAATATTATCCTAGCATTTAGGTGGCTATTAAAACAAGTAAGCTGGAATGAATGATGACAACATATCACTCTAATGCGACTTATTATTTTACTTGGAGGCTCGAGTATAGGACAGACCCTTCATTCCGAACATCAAAAAAACTTTTTACGATTTTTTTCTTTTTCCGGGTATGTTTGGACCTACTTGCCCTCATTCTCAAAGTCCGTTATTTCTCGAAATGATGCGACAAAAAACGTATTGAGGAGCATTATTGTCGCCGTGTTCGGAATCCGTGCCGACAAAAAACAGCAAGGCAGCCT
>JAJRXH010000221.1 GCA_024276395.1 archaeon | reverse complement strand
TCACATGGGATCATCTGAGCAAGTCCTTCTAGATGAGATGGCCCACATCTCGGACTCTTTTGATGAATATATTGAACGAAAAAAAATCGAGGAACTCAAGAAAAAGCAATCGATTGGAGGTAACACATCACTTATTAGTCTTTACATTCCTGGAAATCGTCGCCTTTCAGATATTGTAAACGAGCTCACGCAAGAATTAAGTACCGCCAATAACATTCGGAGCAAACTGACAAGGAAAAATGTAATGGCGGCCTTGACTTCATTGATTGGTAGATTGAAACAAATGGGGCCAAAAGCTCCCGAAAATGGCATGGCCATATTTGCAGGCATTACCACGGAATCACGAGGCAGCGTGGAAGTGCACATCATCGTGCCCCCGAAAGTGCCCATCAATAGAAAGCTTTACGTGTGTGACAACAGATTTCACGTGGAATATCTAGAAGAATCTTTAGGTATGAAGGACAGTTATGCTCTTGTTGCTATAGACGGAAAAGAAGCAACGATTGGAGTGCTCACGGGTGACCACTTGGAAATCATCAAGCAAATGAAAAGTGGTGCCATGCGTAAGCATCGTGCTGGTGGTCAAAGCTCCGTTCGTTTTGCACGTCTCCATGAAGAGGCCGTGAATCGATTCATAAAAAAAGTAGCCGATTTCTTGAAAGATTATTTTATTGAACAAGGAAATCCCATTAAAGGACTGATCATTGGTGGCCCTGGTTACGTGAAGGAACGATTAGTTCCACTCCTAGATAAGCGCTTGAAGGATATCTTGGTAGATGTCGTGGATATCGGTTATGCAGCTAATGTCCAAGGCTTAGAAGAGCTTGTCACAGTTTCTGAGGAAAAACTCCAAGAAGTGCCTTACGTCCACCAAAAACAACTTGTTCAAAAATGGCTTGGTGCATTATACGAAAATAAGGCCACATTTGGTGAAGCAATGGTAAGAAAATACTTGGAAATGGGAGCTGTTGAAGTTTTGTTACTTTCTGAAGAATTAGATATGGTTCGTGTCACTTTAAGATGTCCATCCTGTGGCCACGAAGAACAAGTCAGCTTGCAAACCGTACAGTTGGACGAATTCAAGAAAAAAGTAAGTCAACGAAAGTGTCCTCAATGTCAGTCTTCGCTGTTGACTATCGATAAGATTATCGATATGATTGAAGATCTGGGCATGTTAGCTGCAAGGTATGGTACTCAAGTAGAAATCATCTCAACAGCCACGTCTGAAGGGCAACAAGTTTTAAATTTTGGCGGGGTCTGCGCAATACTAAGATACAAGGTAGAAGAGTATTGAGCATTTTTTATGATTGATAATTTCAAGTTTCAACGGTTCGTGATGTAAAAAATGAGTTCATTGACCAATGAAGAGACCTTGGCCCGGCTATTAGGGATCAAGCACATCAATGATCATCTTGGAGTCATCATGGATTGTTTTCCCCATACTTTTTATGATCCTAACACGGTGGACGTTCAGGTCATGGCACTTCTCGAAATGCTGTCCTCATCGCCAAGTTTAATGGAACTAGATGATGTTCTTGCAATCGTGCAATGGTATGGAATTGGGGAATCCAAGCTCGACAAGTACGTGTCATAAGAACAAAAAAAAGTGATAAAATCAGTTGCTTTGTTGTGTTATCATCGCCAAAACGTGCAGTTATTTGAAAAAACTACGGCTGACAACTTCAGAATAATGCGTTATGTAGGGCAGGAACTTTATCATTTTTTCAAGAACGTTGCGCATGAGCGTCTTTCCATCGTAAAATCCTCGTCATCTTTTGTTTTCCGCGCAATAAGTCCATTCCTAGCCGTTAACAGTCTATGGACGTTCATTAATGTAATCATTAAATCAATTAATCGTTACACCATCAAAATGTCAGAACAGAAGATGTTTGAGTCACCATTCCACCGGTTAATTGGCTGTTAAAGAATGAGATTAAGGAACATCCTTCTTTGAACACGTGGTATGAAATAACTCCCATTTGGATAAGATTAGAACAAGTACGCTCGGTAATCGGAACTTTATCACGAATCGTTCAAGAATGTTTTTCTTCCTTCCTCGTGTGTGATGATTCATCATGCCGAAGTTTTTCTCTTTTAAGGATGGAGTTGATGAAGAATCTCTTGAACCACGAAGAAAGGGGACCATGATTGATGAAACGATGTGTCATTACTGGGTTTGAACCATTTGGTGATTGGAAAATCAATCCATCCGCTGAAATAGCATTACTACTTGATTCAAGGAAGGTCAATGGCTATCAAATCTCTTTTTGCATCTTGCCAGTAAAATTACAAGATTTGAATCAAGAAATGATGGGAATCTTGGAGAAAGATCCACCAGATCTTTCGTTAATGCTTGGGCTCTCACTATCATCCGTGATTCGGTTGGAGAAGATTGCTGTAAATTGGATTCACTCGAGAATTAAATATAATGATGGTCATCAACCTCGTGATAGTTTAATCATTCCAGATGGACAACCAGCCTATTTTACCACTTTACCCGTATCAAAATTAGAAAAGATTCTGCGTGAAAATGGAGTTCCTTGCATTATTTCTCCAAGTGCAGGAAACCATACTTGTAATCAAGCCTATTACTTGGATCTTCATTTCATTCACGTTGAAAAACGACTCACGAAAGCTTTGTTCATTCACGTGCCTCCTACACCAGCTGAGATTGCACGAAAAGGAGTTAATCTTCCATCAATGCCCTTATCCCTTGGTTTGAAAGCTGTACGGCTCATTCTCGACTCTTTCTGAGATAAGTTACCAAGAAATTCATTTTCTGACTTAAAACTTATGAATGATAATCACTCGATCTTTCAACGTTCTTTTTACCGCTTCCGTCCTGTATTTCATCATTAATTATTCGAAGTAATGGTTTGAGTGTTTTGAATTAATCGTCTCAAGGTGGTAATTCAATACTGAATGAGAATTTGATTACAGATATTGAAATTTATTATCAAAAGTAAGATGAATGGAGAGGCTAATATAGGTACGCAAAAGTCGTTTCAGTAGAAGTGAAGTTGCTTGGTGAGTTGTGGATGAAAGATATCAAGAGCATTGCTGTCATCGGAGCATCGAGGAAAAAACTTGCTGTTGGTCATGCCATTCTGAAAAACTTGATTGATATGGGATTTCCTGGAAAGATATATCCTGTAAATCCCAAAGCTGATGAGATATTGGGACTCAAGTGTTATGAATCCGTAAAAGCAATTCCAGACTCACTGGATATGGTGGTGATATGTATTCCCGCTCCTGTAGTACCACAAGTTCTAGAGGCTTGCGGACAGAAGGGTGTCAACTTCGCAGTTGTCATCACCGCTGGATTCAAAGAGATCGGACCTGAAGGCGCTGAAAGAGAACGCTTACTGGCAAAGATAGCAAAAAAATACGGAATGAGAATATTAGGACCTAATACAGTGGGATTCATTGATACCCATGCCAAGATTAATGCATCATTTGCAGCAAACGCACCTCTGAAGGGAAGCATTGCGTTGGCCTCTCAAAGTGGTGCCTTCTGTACCGCCATTTTAGATTGGTCATTGAAATCTGTAATTGGATTTTCGCAATTCATGTCTTTGGGAAATAAGGTAAAAGATGTTGGCATCACTGAAATTGACCTTCTTTTACAATGGAAAGATGATCCCAATACTAACGTGATCTTGTTTTATCTTGAAGAAATTTCAGATGGCCAGCGATTTATGGAAGTAGCGCGAGAAGTGAGTCAGAAAAAACCGATCATCATCGTGAAGTCTGGCACCTCTGAGTCGGGAGCACGGGCTGTTGCCTCTCATACGGGTTCATTAGCTGGATCTGATCAGGCCTATTGGGCAGCTTTCAAGCAATCTGGAGTCATTCGAGTCTTGACAGCTCAGGAGCTCTTTGATCTAGCCATGGCCTTTTCCTTGTGTGAGCTTCCTAAGGGAGACCACGTGGCGATTGTGACCAATGCAGGTGGTATGGGAATCATGGCGGCTGATGAAGTTGAACGTTCTGGGCTGCGTCTGGCCAGTTTCACTAAGATGACTATTGATGCACTTCGGAAGCACATGCCACCAACGGCAGCCGTGTTAAATCCAGTAGATGTCATCGGAGATGCCACGCCAGAACGGTATAAAATAGCGATTGAGACGGTTCTTAATGACGAACACGTGGCAGGTGTTGTCACCCTCTTGTCTCCTCAGGCCATGACTGCTCCCGAGGAAATGGCTAAGGTTTTAGTCGAGCTTCGTGGGCGATATGATAAGCCCATCATCGCTGCTTTTACTGGTGGATATCTCATGGAAAAGGCTCATCAGCTGCTGATTAAAAATAGAGTTCCAGCCTATGTTTTTCCTGAACAAGGCGTTCGTGCAATGGCTGGTCTAGTTCGTTATCAGCAATTGCTCTCTGACCTGAAGAAAGAAAAGCCATCTCGTCGTCATTTTCCGGTATCAGATGACTTGCGAATTAAAGTAAGGAAAATTTTCACTCAAGCCGCAATGCAGCATCGGACGCAATTAAC